>CAZISU010000158.1:0-9453 GCA_964541935.1 uncultured Planctomycetaceae bacterium
CCCGACGCACTGTGTTTCGAAGAGCGGCGCAGCGATAAGCTCGCAGGGCAAGATTTCGAACGCTTCGAGTTCCTCCGCTACGTCGTGGCCGGCAAGTGCATGGCTTGGAAGAATATCCTCGACATGCGCCGCGCGATTGATTATCTTTGCGACCGCAAAGAGGTGCAGGCCGACCGCATTGGCTGTTACGGGCACTCGATGGGCTCGACCCACACTTGGCTGCTGGGGCCTTGGGAACCTCGTCTAAAATGCCTGGTGGGAAACTGTTGTCTGCCAACATATGCGGCCATACATCGGGCCGAGATACTGCACTGTTTTCCGAATTTCGTGCCCGGCTGGTTCGCACACGGTGACACGCCCGACATTGCGGGACTGATCGCCCCTCGCGCGCTGCTCTTGAATTTCGGTGAGAACGACGCCGGCAGCCCGATCGAGGAGGTTCGCACAGGCATGAAAACAATCGCTCAGGCCTATGCCGCGTTGGGGGCGGGCGAAAACTTCAACTTCTATATCGAACCCGCAGCCGAGCACGTGCTTTCGCCCGAAATGTGGCGTCGCGCGAAGGACTGGTTCGCCAAGCACCTCTGAGCTATCAGAGCCCAAATTGGTCCAGTTTTTTTCGCAAGGTTGTACGGTGCAGGCCCAGGCGTCTGGCAGCGGTTGCGCATTGATTGTGATAGTGCTGCATGGCCGCTTCCAGTAAAGGCGGCTCGACCAGTTCCATCAGTTCCTCGTACAATTGCTCCCCGTCGGCAGATGAATCCAGCCTGCTCTCGGCCCAATTGCGGACAAGGTTGGCCATAGCTTCTTTGACGTCTGCAACGTCGGCGGACAATTCTTGGGCCTGCTGCTGTGGCAGTGTTTGTGCCGGCGCGGGTAAGTGATCGACGGTGATTGTGCCGTCTCTTTCCAAGACGGTGGCATGTTCGACCGCGTTGCGTAGCTCGCGGACATTTCCGTTCCACGGCCTTTGACGTAGTTCGTCGGCAGCGTCCTTTGCTATCGCCGCCCGCGGCCGCGTGCCCTTGGCGGCCAATAAATTGAGGAAGTGGTCGACTAAAAGATCTATGTCCTCGCGGCGTTCGCGTAGCGGAGGCATCTCGATCTCGAAGGTAATCAGCCGATAATACAGATCGTGGCGGAACAATCCATCGGCAACCAACTCGGCCAGGTTCTGATGAGTGGCCGAGATTACCCTGAAATCCGAGCGAATCGTTTGACTTGCGCCGACGGGCAGGATCTCACCGTGTTCGAGGGCGCGAAGCAGTTTAATCTGAATCGACGGCGGGATGTCGGCGACCTCGTCGAGGAACACGGTCCCGCCATCGGCTTGTTCGAGCAGCCCTTTTCGTATATCCTCGGCGCCGGTGAAAGCGCCGCGGAGATGACCGAACAATTCACTCTCGGCCAGTGTTTCGTTGAGCGAGGCAAGATTCACAACCACAAAGGGGCCCTTGCAACGACGACTGTGACGATGGATGGCGCGGGCGGCCAGTTCCTTTCCGGTGCCGCTCTCGCCGCGAAGATGCACGCAAGCTTCGGCGGGCGACACCAAAGCAATGCGTTTGAAGACTTCCTGGATAGCCGACGATTGGCCTACAATCCGGTCCTTTTCCACTTCCGCTGTGGGCGTTTCAACACTGGGCTTGGTAAGCGCCCCTCGCAAAGCACGCTCGATAGCACGCTGGGCAACGCACAAATCGAACGGCTTTGTGAGATAATCGAAAGCCCCGTTACGGACTGCCTCGACGGCCGTTTCCAGGTCACCGTGGGCAGTGATTACGATAATCGGCGCGGGCCCCAGCAGGTCGTGAAAATGCTGCATGGCATCGAGGCCGTCCATGCCGGGTAGTCGAACGTCCAGGATAATCGCATCCGGCCGGTTTTGGCGGGCCACCTGCAAGCCTTCCTCGGCAGTGGCGGCCGTTTCCGCCTTGTGGCCCATCTCTTTGGCCAAGCGGGACAAACCCCAACAGATGCTTTGCTCGTCATCAACAATCAGCAACCGCGACATGTTCTATGCACCTCATTTCTCATACCTGATACCTCAATATCACACATTGCCATCGAGCGGAATTTCCAAGCAAAAGCAGGTCATGCCGTCGCGACGCTCGTAGCGAAGTGAGCCGCCATACGCCTCGGCGACCTGTCGGGCCACGTATAGGCCCAGACCGGTTCCGTCCGCTTTTCCGGTCACGAACGGTTCGAAAAGTCGCGCGCAAATCGCCGCGTCGGGGCCGGGCCCCGAATCCATTGTCCGCAAAACGGCCGTGTCGGCGGCGGTTTTTTCCAACTCGATCACAATTTCAGCATTGTCGTGGCCGGTTCGATCGACCGCTTCGACGGCGTTGAGAACAAGGTTGACCATTATCTGCCGAAGAGCTTGTCCGTCGCCGTTAACTATAGCCGAGTTAGGCCGATCACGAAATGTGGCCAAAACGCCGGCATGGCGACAGGTCGGCTCGACCAGTTCCAGAACATCATCTACGAGTTCGCAAAGGTCGACCGGTTCGAATTGCAGTGGTCTGGATTTGCCTAGTTCCAAAAAACGGCCAATATACGATTCCATCAGCCGCAGTTCACGCAGAGCAACGTCCGTAGATTCAGACGTGTCGGCCAACGGGCATTCGCGGCGATGCAGTTCAACGGCCATGCGGGCGCCCGTTGCCGAATTGCGTAACTGATGGGCGATGCCCGCTCCTAGCTGGCCAAGAGTTCGCATACGTTCGCTACTGCGTACTTCTTCCTCATATTGTCCAAGACGCTCGGCCATTTGGTTAATGGACATGGCCAGGTCGGCGATTTCGTCGTCGCGAGTGGGAACGCTCAGCGGTTCGAAATGTCCGGCGGCGATTGTCTTGGTTTGATTTTCGATGGCACGAATCGGGCGAACGAAACGTCCGGCCAGCAAAGCCGCGACTAAACCACCTGCAATCATTGCCAATGCGCCTGACGCCAGGCTGGGCCAGGCGACTTTACGGGCTAACACCCACCATCGGTCCTTGGGGAAGAGTATCAACACCGAACTGGCCGTATGTGGACCCGCACGATGCTTAACCGGTAAAAGGTCGGTGTGAAACGTTTTTCCACCCACCGAGACAACACTGGGGGAAGGGGCCGACGATGCCGAAACACGTTCGGCACAAAGGTCGGTGAGTAGTGCGATATCCGAGCGGTCCAGGGGGATGGTGGCGTGGGATATGCGTTTATTGTCGTCGAGCAAGACGAATTCCGCTCCAGAAAGCCCGTGCATTTGCCGCAACACGCTTTTGGTCAAGGGAAAATTCGCCTCCGAGATAATCACCTTCGCGTCGCGCAGATGGGCTTGCTCGCGTCGTCCGGCCTCGAGCACGGCCAGATAGGCACCGGTTCCGCTGGCCAGGGCGATCCCAAAAGCAACGACCGACAGCATGGCCACCTGCAATTGCGTTCGAATCGGTCGTCTCATGGTCGGTAATTATCCCATCACAATTGATAATCTGTCGCAAAGCCAGACGTGTCGATTCAACCGCCACGCGTGTCGGGATAAACGACAGCCACGCAATAATCTCTTTTACTAGGAGTCCATTCTAACCAAGATATCCCCCCGGCGATACTCTTCATAGCGGTGGCACGGTAATTGCAGGAGGGAATCACTTCGTTTATATCGACGATTATGGAGAGATCTCATAAATGCAAGATTCCGCCGACAAAACCCCGCCCGCCGATGGTTCGGAATTCGACCGTCCCCCCGTTTATAGTTCCGTCGATTTACTCCGCGGCCACAGAGAAATGTGGATCGAACACGGCGAGCACATGTACCGCCTGCGTCATACAAAAAGCGGGAAATTGTACCTCACAAAATAAGCAGCCTGTATTACCCGGCGTTCAGGCGGAGGTTATGAACGCGTGCGCCCGACGGCGAGCATCAAAGCACAGACGACTATCCCCAGAACGGCGATGGGCAGGAAGCCTACCGTAGTGTCGAGTGGGGCCGCGGCATGCGCGGCTGTGAAGTCTACCGACCAGCCCAGGGCCGGGGCGGCGATTGCGACGAAGAGGCTTTTGGCCTGCGATTCGATACTCAGCACGGTTGCCGTTTGTTTGGGGTCGGCCTCTTCGGCCGCGCGGCTGATGAGTATCGGTCGCCACAGGTTTTCAAAAACCGCCAGCAGCACGAAGGCGACTATCGCCAGCCAGAGCATGTCGAACAGCACTCCGACGGCCATCAAGACGAAAGCTGCCAGATTAAATTGCCAAAGCCGTCGTCCGGCTGCTTCGTCGCTACCACAGCGGACGGCAAAGCGGCCCGCCCCGCGCGAGGCCGCGCCCCCGAGCAAATACAGCACACAGTAGACCAAACCGACAAGCAAGGCCACGCGTTGACGTTCGGCCAACGCCAGCATGATCGGCAGCGAAAGGCAGGCCGATTTCAACAGCGGCTGGATGTAGTCTTTGCTCGATTGGTAAAGGCCCTCGAAACCCATCGACTCGACGATCAACCGTCGCAAGCGGCCCGGACGCAGGCTTTGCCACAGGGACGAGCGGAGTGTTCGTATGATTTGCGTGGGATGCCGCACCCGGTCGTTGGCCCCGTTATCATGGGCCCCGTCGAGATACGCTGGATACGTGTAAAGATTAATGATATTGAGGGAATATGGAACCACGCACAGCAGGAAGACCGAGGAGTATTCTTCTGTGAAAAAGACGACCGCGGCGGCGATCAGCACACTCACGGCCGAGCCCATTTTGCTCCACGCTCGGGTGTGGCCGTAAGTTTCGGTTTTTTCGTCAAGACGTCCCTGGCGGTCGAGCCAATCGAAGATCATGGCCTTGTGTGTTCCGGTCCGAAAGGCCGTCCCCAGGGCGAAGAAAAACATGGCAGCGAACATGGCCGCAAGTTGATCGAAGAGTCCAAAAATAAGAAACGATATAATATAGGCAGCGAACGAGGCGATCATCGCGCGCCGACGCCCCAATACGTCGGCGACCGCACCGGAGGGAATTTCCGTTAAACTAACCGAGATGGCACGAAACCCAATCAAGATGCCGATGGCCGCAAACGAAAGCCCCTTCTGCCGCAAGGCGAGAAACAGAAACGGATCGAAGTATTGCTGATTCTTCAGGAAACCGTATAGGCAAAATCGAAATAGCATCGGTCGTTACACGTTAGCCGTGTCGCCAGATACAATGTCATCGGATACCATGTCGCCGGCGGGGATAACGAAAATTTTGCCATCGCCCATCCGCCCAGTCCGCGCCGTCTCGACCAGCAGACGTACCACATCCTCGACATGTGTGTCGTCTACCCACAGCGACACCTCGACCTTGGGCAAGAATGCCAAGGAATACTCGCTGCCATGATATTCGTCCAAATAGCTCTTCTGGCGGCCATAGCCTTTTACCTCGCGAACTGTGCAGTCGGCCAGCGGGGTGTTTTTCAGGGCATCGAGGACTTTTTCGACCCTATGCGGCTTAAGGATGGCAATTACTTGCTTCATGGCTGGCAGCCCGTGGAATATGGCATAAAACGCAATTTGCGACGAGCTTTATCCTAGCAGTATCGCACAGAAATGCCAAGGCGGTTTAACAGCCCGTAAAAAAGCTTTCAAGGGAGGGCGAAGCTCCTGCTGAGCCAGCGTGGCTTAGAATTCAACGAGTGAAGATTCTAATAAAACAGACAACTCAACAATCGTGATGCCCCCTTTTAACGTCTATGGCCGTGGTTGATTATAGTTGGTGAAATTGGCAATTTGGTAAGGACTCTTTTAGCTTCTTGACGCCTTTATCGGTAGCCTCAGTATCATCAAAAGCACCCAAGTGTTGGAGACTTTTCATCTCCTTCAGGTGTTTCAGACCAGCATCGGTGATCTTGGTGTGCTGGAGGTACAATTCTTGGAGATTGTTCATCCCCTTCAGGTGTTTCAGACCAGCGTCGGTGATCTGGGTGCCTCTGAGATCCAAACTTTCGAGACCGTTCATCTCCTTCAGATAATCCAGGCCAGCGTCAGTGACCTGTGTGGAACCAAGATCCAGAGATATCAGACTGGTGAGCTCCTTCAGATTATCCAAGCCAGTGTCGGTGACCTGTGTGCTACTGAGTTTCAGTATTGTGAGCCTGCTCATCCCTTTCAAATACTCTAGGCCATCGCCAGTGACCTGTGTGCCACGGAGGTTCAGTGTAGATAGTTTGGTCAGCCATTTTAGATGCTCCAGACCAGCGTCGGTAACCTTAGTACCACAGAGGTCCAACTCTTGAAGACTGTTCAGCCCTTTTAGATAGACCAGACCAGTGCCAGTGACTTGCGTGCATCTTATATCAAGATATTGGAGACTGGTCAGCCCCTTCAGGTGTTCCAAGCCAACATCGGTGATCTTTGTGTTGCTGAGTTCCAGCTCTTTGAGACTGGTTAGCCCCTCCAGATTTTCCACTCCAACGTCGGTGACCTGTGTGAAAACGAGGTCCAACTCTTGGAGATTGGTAAACCCTTTAAGGTGTTCGAGGTCAGTGTCAGTTGTTGGAATCTTGAAAAAACTGACATAACTGACGGGGCTATTGCCAAACCATTTCCATAACCAGCGGTCAAGTATTGGCAATTCATTCCAGTCCTCTTGCCAGACATCTTGCGAGGAGAAGCCTATTGCCGCCCCCAACTTCTCAAGTTCCTTCACTGACGTGATTTCATTTCGGATTCGTTGCATCCGTTGCCCCAGAAAACCGAACCCTAACGCAACAAAGACTGTAACAAACAACAGCGTCCGCAAGCTGAACTGATACCAGCGGAGTTTTGCTTTCGGTGGGTTGGAGTCGTTCAAGGTCATGTACTCAAATTATAAAAAGAAATATCCCAATCATTATAGGGAACCATCGTTTCCATACAAGTGAGCAGAGAGGTTACGGCAAGCTGTTAGAGGCGGGCCACTCTCCCGTCCCAATACATTTCTCTTTCAAGGATCTGTGATTATACACCCTACTTATTCGTGCGGCCGGATAGGAGCATGCGCAGTTCGCGTCCGCCGCAGGCCCAAAACGTGACCAGGAAGACGGTTACGGCAACCACAAAGGGGAGGGCTACGCGAATGATTTCGATGGCAAGGCCCTCGCCTGATCCGATGGCCCAGAGCGTTGCGTAGCTGGCCCCGGCCATTAGTAACGTTGCAAGCAGTGTTCGCAGCAATGTCGACGCGACCGCCGGCCAGGCTAGGGGACTTTTATAGCGAGAGAAAATGAGAGCCAAAATCACCACCTGCATTGAGGCCGCAAACGCGGTTGAGAGTGCCAGCCCAATCTCGGCCAGAGGCCAAATCAGCGCGAGGTTGAGCGTCAGGTTCAAGGCCACGGCCACCAGCCCCACACGGACCGGGGTGATGCGATCGCCCAGAGCATAATAACCACGAACGATGACGGGCAAGGCACAATAGGCCCAAACGCCCGTGGCATAGGAGGCGATCATGCCTGCGGTGCGAGCGGTGTCTTCGGGCGTAAATCGCCCGTGCTGGAAGAGCAGTTGGGCCAGCGGCTGGGCCAAGACGATCAGGCCCACGCCGGCGGGAATTCCCAGCAGTAGCACGAGGCGTATTCCCAGCGTGAGATCTTCGCCCAAGCGACGACGGTCACCGCGTGCCGCGTGCCGGCTAAGCAAGGGAAAGATTGCCGTGGCCACCGCAATCCCCAGCACACCCAAGGGAAACTGATAAAGCCGCTCCCCATAATAAACGGCCGCCGCGGCGCCCTGTCGCATGGGGTATGCAACGCTATCGCCCAGCCAGGCTATATTTTGTGGGCCGTCGGGCGCGGCCGCCAAGCCCCAGGCTATGAGGCTATCCAAGAGTGTATTCACTTGCGTGACGGCCAGGCCCAAGACCATGGGGCCCATAGCCGTTATTATCTTAAAAAGTGCATTGCGGCCGGCCGCCCAATTGTAGTCGAAGCGAAAACCTTTGGCCCGCAACACATAGAATTGCACACCCCACTGCAACACGCCGGCGACGAGCACGGCCCCGGCCAGCACGTAAGCCTGGGAGTGTTGATCGGGCGCGAAGCGTGGCGCGACGGCCCACACGGCGATGAGCCAACAGATGTTCAAAAGAGCGGGCGCCAACGCCGAGGTGGCAAAATGCGAGAGTGCGTGCAGTGTGGCGGCTACTTGTGCGGCCAGGCAGATCCAGACCATGTATGGTAGCATTGTGGCGGTCAGACCCAGCAACAGGCCCATGCCCGGCATGTCGCCCCAGGCAAGCCAGATGAGTCCGCACACCGCCTCGGCCGCCAGCAGCAAGACCGTAAGAAACACGGCCAGCCAGGTCATGGTCACGCTGGCGAGCTGCCACGCCCGGCGACGATCTTTTTCCAGCACAGCCGTAAAAACCGGCAGATAGCTGGCCGCCAGCGCGCCCTCGGCAAACATGCGACGGAACAGGTTGGGTACGCGAATGGCAACCACGAAGGCGTCCATCACCCCCCCGCTCGCCAAGCCAAACAGCGAAGCCGTGGCAATATCGCGCACCATGCCCAACACACGGCTGACCAGCGTGCCCAAAGCGGTCACGCGAGCACCGGAAATCAGCGGATGTCGTGCGGAAGAAGCCATTACAAGAATTTAAGGTTCACGAGCCAATAATGGAAGGGCAGTTGGTTTCGTATTCGCCCAATTCGGCCACCAGATCGCAGCAGGTTGTGAGGTCCAAGACGCTGAGAGTCTGGATGGTGCGTAGCACGACCAACTGCCGGCTCCAGGTTTCCGGATCGTGGGCCACGTCTATCAACGTTTGACGGGCGACGTTCAGGGGGTCGTCGAGCGGTCCCTCCGACGGCCCGTCGAGTGGTTCGGCCGTCATTGATCGCGAGGTCAGGCAGCGCACGGTTTTTAGAAGCGAACCGCGATGTCGACAAACGAGTCGACGGCAGGCCGCCTGTTGTTGGCCTTCGTACTGACTGAATGTCGGGAGTTCGAACAGCCGCCGCAGGCGGCCACGATATCGGCAAGCGGTCCACAGCCCAACCAGCCAGCCGACGATGCCCACCCGCGGGAAGCGGCGGCGGCCGTTGTTTTCCACTGCCCTGGCGAAGGCACGTTCCAACTGTCGCACCATTTTCAAGCGGCGGCGAACGTCTCGATAATCGATCGTGTATGCAATTGCCATAGCCCGCAAGGCGGCCGGCGATTGGTCGCGACAATCGAGCCGTTTGAGCCAGCGGCGGAATTCCATTATCTGGCGGCGACGCTCGGCGGCAAGACGACGAATTGATTCACGCACGGCCGGCTCGGCGTCGATCATAGCCAGATCTTCATCGACGGGCACGCTGGTTGCCCTGTTGCCGCTTCTATCCAAACCGGGCAAGCGGATACCAAGATATTCCGGATCGAAATCTGCCCGCATCCGCAGGCACTCTAAGAAGATCGGCTTGCGCATGCGGTGGATCTTCCGCACGGCCACGTCGTAGGGATCGACTTCATCCAAGAGGGCACTCTG
>CAZISU010000159.1:0-9424 GCA_964541935.1 uncultured Planctomycetaceae bacterium
TTTTGCATCACTCCCCATACCCCTGGGTGCCTACCCCCTGCATGCCTGCCCCCCCACACCACGCGTCATGCCCCACATGGCACGAACAAAACCTAATCCGGTACGTCCGAAGACTATCGGACGTTTCCGCTAAGATGCCTTAAATGTCTCTGATCCTCCGTCTATATATCATATCCATTCCGGCCTTACTTTACCAGACCAACCCCCCAGAAAATGTACGCGACGGGGCTCGCCAGCAGAATTGAGTCCAAGATATCCAAAACGCCCCCAAAGCCGGGTAGCCAACTGCTGGAATCCTTGCAATCGGCGTCCCGTTTCAAAAGCGATTCGGCCAGATCGGCCGCCAAGCCCGAGATACCCACCACGACCCCAAACAGGGCCCAGCCCCACCAGGGAGTCGCCCCCGCATCTGCGGGTTGTGTGGAAAGCCAAGGCACAAGCCAAGCAAACGACAACCAAGCGCCCAACGTCGAAAACACCACCGCGCCGATCGCGCCTTCGATGGTCTTTCCCGGGCTCAACACGGGCGCCATTTTGTGTCGCCCGATCAAACGCCCAACCGTATACGCGCCCGTGTCACCCATCTTCACCACGATTACCAACGACGCCAGCGCTCCGATCCCCCACGCCAACCGCAACTGCACAACCACCGCCAGCATCAAGCCAACGTATACCATCGAAAGAACCGTCGCGCCCAGGTTCGCCGTCACGCCTTTCGATCGATCGTATCGCCGCATCTCGCCCAGGAAAGCCAGCAACACCCCCACGGCCAACACCATCATCGGCCACGATGTTTCGCTCGCACCTTCAAATGAAAGTGACGGCAACCCAACAATCCAAGGCGACAGGACCAGCAGGACATTCACAAAATAAACCACGCCCGCGATAGGCTTCAGCCCGGCCGAACGACAAAGGCGTAAAATCTCCCCGCTAGCCAAAACCGACAGCAAAACCGCTACCGGCATCAGCCAAACGCCCGGCCGCGCGGCCAAGTGATCAAGCCAGCAAAGCGCGATGATCGCTACGATTAACAGAAGGCCTAATATTAGTCGCCATTTAAGCATGATTTTTTAATAACTTGAAACCTGAAATATCGAATTTGTAGTCAGAATGTTCTTCGCGAGTTTTCACCCACGATTCGCGATAGAAGAAAGAAGCGTTATAAAGTTTTAGACTAGATGAGTAATCAAAGCAGATTGTCACGATTGCGTCAATGGACGCAAAAAATAGAACTGCCGCGATTAGCTTATTTCGCATGCGGTCGCGGGGCAAGACCGCAAAAACAGCAACGATGAAGAAGGCCGGCGCGGCCACCATGATGCCCATTGCCCAGAAATGTGTTGCTCCGTAGTCAGGTGAAGCTGAGCCATAGGATATTCCCAGAAAATGCATCGCGTCTAGCAGTAAGTCATGAACGATTGCTTTGATGAACGGTTTCGGAAATTGAAAAACGGCAAGTGGAGGGATTTCACCAAACCAAACGGAATTTACGAACGGCAACGTAATCGCGCTGATGCCATAGTATACGCAAGCGCATAAAGTAACGATTACTGGCCATCGTCGTGCCGATGGAGTCGTCACCGACGGGTATGTGTCCGTGGACGCATAAGGATTCTCGTCTGGATTTGTCATTGATTTGACCTGAAAGATGGAGAGGAATAAGAAAAAGGTGTGAGAATTGAAATTTCACCTTTGTTTCATTCCAGCTTGTGGCAAAATCGCCTTTCGTCTACTTCAACCCTCCATATTTCCGATTCCGCCCCGCAAAATCCCCAATCGCTTGCCGCAGTAGCGACTCATCAAACTCGGGCCACGTTTGTTCGGTTACCCAAACCTCGGCGTAGCTGATTTGCCAGAGCAGGAAATTGCTCAGTCGCATCTCGCCGGCGGTTCGGATCAGCAGATCGGGGTCCGGCATTCCGGCCGTGTAAAGATGGTCGGCTACGGTTTCTTCGTCCAGCGCCGCCGGGTCGAGCGTGCCTAAGCGGACTTCTTCGGCAATTTTACGCACGGCATCGAGCAGTTCGCCACGGGCGCCGTAGTTAATGGCCAGGCACAGCCGCAGTCCGGTGTTTTCGCGGCTCATTTCGACCGTTTTGTCCAACTGCGACAGGACTCGCTGGGGCATGCCTGCGCGGCGGCCGATCACGGCCACTTGGATATTCTGCTCGATGATCGTCGAGCGTTCCTCGACCATGTATTGTTCGAGCAGGTGCATGAGGAAGTCGAGTTCGACTTGCGGGCGTTTCCAGTTTTCGCTGGAAAGGCAATAGAGCGTCAACTGTCCGATACCTAATCGCGCACACTCTTCGGTGACGCGTCGCACGCTCGCCACGCCGTGGCGGTGCCCTTCGATCCGGGGTAGGCCTTGCCGTTGGGCCCAGCGGCCGTTGCCGTCCATTATCACCGCGATGTGGCGCGGGTAGCTTTCCTGCGGCACGCCGGCAAATTCTTCCACGGGTTCAGGCATTTTTGGTTAATCGACCATTTGAGTGAGTAATGCCGGATGCCGAGCTTGTTAGCCCAGCCGCTTGCGGCGGATTGGCAGCGGCAAGCATGTCAATAATTCCATCCTCTATACCTCATCCGCCATGATCGTCTGCGTGCGGTCCGGGCCGACCGAGACTATGGCGACAGGTCGACCTACAACCCGCGAAATCTCTTGCAGATAGTCTCGGGCTTTTTGCGGCAGATCAGCCATCTTGCGGACGGCCGTGATGTCTTCCTGCCAGCCGGGAAAGGTTTCGTAGACGGGCACCACACGACGCAAATCGTCTACGTGGCTGGGGAAATCCGTGACCCGCCGGCCGTCGATCTCGTAGGCCGTGCAGACCTTGATTTCGGGCAGTTCGCTCAGCACGTCCAGAAGCATAACCGAAAGCACGTCCACGCCGCTCAGCCGGGACGTATATCGGGCGGCCACCGCGTCGAACCAGCCGCAGCGCCGCGGGCGCTTCGTGACCGTGCCATACTCGTTACCCTTCTCGCGAATGTGCTGGCCAGTTTCGTTGTCCTGTTCGGTCGGGAAAGGACCGCCGCCCACGCGCGTCGTGTAGGCCTTGAGGATTCCAACCACCTTGCTGAGATACCGGCCCGGCACGCCCGAACCGCTGGACACTCCCACACCCGAACTGTTGCTGCTGGTCACGTACGGGAACGTTCCATGGTCGATGTCCAATAACGCCCCCTGTGCGCCTTCGAAGAGGACCTTCTTGTCGGCCTCGACCGCGTCCAGCAGATAGGCCGTGGTGTCTTTCACGTACGGCCCCAGCCGCTCGGCGTAGCCGCTGTATTCTTGGTAAATGGCATCGGCGTCAAGCTGCATATCTTCCGCACCGCCACCGCCTAGCCCGCTGAGGATTTGGCGTTTGGCTTCGGTGATGTCCTTGATGCGTTGCTCGAAGCCCGGTCGATACATGTCGCCCATGCGTATGGCAAACGAGCGTCCCACCTTGTCGCGATAGCAGGGCCCGATGCCTCGTAGGGTCGTGCCGATGGCTTCCTCGCCCGTCTTGCGAGTTTCGATCAGGCGGTCTTCTTCCATGTGCCAGGGGAAAACCACGTGCGCGCGATCCGAAATCATGAGGTTGTCAGACGCCTTGACGCCGCGTGCGGTCAGCCCGTCGATCTCGCTCAAAAGGCTCTGCGGGTGCATGACCACGCCGCCAGCCACCACGCATTGCACCGTGGGCCGGAAGATACCGCTGGGCACGAGCGAGAGCTTATAGCTTTCTCCCTCGAAAACGACCGTATGACCTGCGTTCGATCCGCCCTGATAGCGAACCACGATATCGTGATGCGCGGTCAAGAGGTCGACGATCTTACCCTTGGCCTCATCGCCCCACTGGAGCCCTACTACACATGTTACTGGCACCGAACCGACCCTCGATTTTAAAAAAATTTCTAGCCCCGGACCATCTGTCCGTGGAATTTCCAAACGCTCCAGTTTATCGTGGCCATACCCCAGCAGTCAACCGGCCCGGCAGTCACCCCCTGATATGCCTGGATCAACCCCGCGGAAACTGCCGACAATACTCGTAAAGGGCCATGACCGTGGCCGTGGCCGCATTGTGGCTATAGGGCAGTCCGTAGACGGGAATTTCTACCGTGCGGTCTAGAACCCGCAGAACTTCCTCGGCTATGCCGGCCCGCTCGTTGCCGACGACCAGCACCATTTTTCGTCGCAATTCGACCTCGAAAAGCGACTGCGAGCCGCTGGTTTGCTCCAGACCGACCAGTTCGAAACCCGCTTCTCGCAACCGCCCCAGCACGGGCAACAGCGTGCGGTGGTTCTCAATCTCAATTTCTTCCATCCCATCGCGGGCGATCTTGCCGATCACCTTTGACGTTCCGCAGCAGATCACCTTACCCACCCCACAGCAGCCGGCCGCGCGGACAATTCGCGACAGATTCACGTTACTCCGCATGGGAGGACAGGCGACTATCAATTCCCTGGGACGATCCAACTTACTGGCCGGGCCATGTCGCTTCTGGACGAATTCTTGTTCTTGCATAGGCAAATAAAAAACCGGGCCAGGTATCACTCACGGCAACAAGCCGAAAACGATCCTGGCCCGCCGTAACGTTATATTAACGCCACGGTACCTGTTTTCATGTAGTCGATAAAAAGCATACACCAGTAGCGCAAATCAAAGCGCACGTATGCTTAGTGAGGATATTGCTCGATTGGCCGCAAGAGAAAAGTCAGTATAACGCTAATGCACCTTAAAGCCGCCGCAGAACACGGCCGGCTCTCTTGTTTTGCCCTAACAGCCCATGCTCATTTACCCGGCTCCTTTACGCATGGCCCAACAAATAAATTATACCCTAATTTATGCCGCTTGTGAAGATCGTAAATCCCGAGCGGGGGGCACAGTCAGCGGTGCATTCAGTGCATAAAAAAAGCCGCCCGAAGGCGACTTTTCTTTTATTAGCTGAAATGTCAACTACCGGTTAAGCTTGTCCAGAAGTGCCTGGGCGGCTTCACGCTCGGAGAACAGGCCCTTCGTTTTCAGGGCGCTTTCGAGCAGCTTCTTGGCCTCTTCCTTGCGATTGGTTTCGGCGTAAACGCTGGCAAAGTAGAATGCCGTATCGGGTCGCAACGACCGGCCGGCACTGGCGGCGTGTTTCAAGGCACGTTCGGCTTCGGCAACTTTACCCATCTTGAAAAGCACCCAGCCCATCGTCGACGACGGTTCGGGCTGCTTGGGATAAATTTTCGAGTTGATGTTTGCGTATTGCAGGGCCAGTTTCAGGTTGCTATCTCCGCCTTCCTCGGCCAGCGCCAGGGCCAGATTGTTGCTGGCAGTAAAGTTTGTCGGCTCAGCGGCCAAAACTTCCTGGAAATATTTCACCGCTGCCGGATAGTCCTTTTGGAACAGGGCAATGTTTCCGGCCAGCACCTTTGCCTTGATCGACGTGGGATCGAGCTTGATGGCGATATCGGCTTGCTGGCGGGCTTGGTCGAACGATTTCGATTGCAGTGCCCAGTTGGCGGCCGTCAGACGGGTTTTGAAATCCTGGGGCTTGGCCGTAAGTGCCTCGACCATGGACTCGCCGGCCTTTTTGCGATCTCCGGCCTTCTCCCACCACACGGCCATCGTGGCTTCGGGCGTAAGCGCGTCTTTGTTGGCGGCAGCCGCGGCACGAAGTTTTTCCAAAGCTTCGTCGGGCTTCTCTTCCTGGAACAACGTGTTGGCCAGCATTTCCAGAGTAGCCGCGTTGTCGGGACGCAGTTTTAGCAGTGCCTCGAGGTTCTCGCGGGCCGTCTTCCAATCGTTGCGTTTCATGGCGAGTTGCGACAGTTGGCTAAGCGTAGCCACGGTCATCGACTCTTTACGCTTTTCGTTGCCCTTGAAATCGGCCAGCAACTGGTTAGCCTTGGCGAACAGCAATTCAGCTTCGGCGTTGCGTTTTTCTTGCAAAGCGGCGCGGCCGAGCATTACGAATGCTTCCGGATCGCCGGGGTTGTCGACGGTGGATTTTTCCAGCCAGTAGCGGACCGCCGCGCCGGCTTGCTTGGAAGTGCCGCAGAACTGGGCCATGATAATATCGGCCGGCGGCAGTTCGGGATGCGCTTCGACGGCTTTCTCCAGCGTGGCCAGGGCGCCTGGAATGTCGCGGTTTTGGAACCGGCCAAAAGCGTCTTTAACCTCGGGCGGAACCTGCGAGGTGGCCGCCGCGGGCTGTGCGGCCTGGTCAATCGACAATGGCTCGGCGGTAATGGTTGTGGTGGTCAAGATGAAGCAGGCGGAGACTGCAATCAGTACGGCAGAACTCCAAACAAACGAACGTACCATTGGTCAATTCCTTTTCTAACTGACGGTGAGCAAAACGAAGTCGAAAGCAACCCTTTGCCGATGCATAACATGGTTCCGGAACTCCCGGAGTCCAATTGTAGGCTACACCGAAAGCTGTTGCGGGACAAGGGTTGCGAAGCAAACGGGCATTTCTTGCATTGTTTACAAAGAACGGGACGGCTTTGCGGATTGCGACAAGAAAAGGGATTGAGGCCGATGTGCCGATAGTCGCAAATGATTGCGCAAAGGCAGCATCCGCTACACCAAGGAAACCACTCTGCTGCGGCCTTCCTCATCGATGCAAATTTTTTCCTCGCGCGCCAGCCAGCCGATGGATTGCATCACCAGATCGCGTGGCTTGCCAACGGCCTTAACGAGTTTTGAGAGGCTTTGCGGGCCTTCCGTATCCAGAACGTCCCAGACCTCGCCGGCCGTTTCACCGATATTAACCGTGCCACAGTATGCCGCTAGGGTGGCCATGAAAATACTCCTTACACATGTTCGACGGACTGTTTGATGGCGGACATAAGCTCGATCAAGTATAGCGAAAAAAACAGCTCGATCTCAAGAGAATAGCTAAGAACTCACAAAAAAGATGCAAACGGTCAGTTTTTACGTGCCCTAGCCCGGATTATTCTAGCCCAGATTTTCCATGAACCATACTAACCCGAAGCGCAAGCGAGGGAGTGCGACGTTTTTCCGTGTTTACCGGCCCTCGCTTGCGCTTCGCGCTTAGTATTTCAAGCGAAAACACTGGTTCATGAACAATCCGGGCAAGGGGCCATTGCACCAAAGGCGGGGTGCGACAACGTGCTATATACGCAAAAAAGGCCCGGGTGGCTGTGCGGGCAGCCAACCGGGCCCTGCGAGCATGAAAAACCGGCTCTCCCGATGTGGGATGTCAAAAACGGTTACCTGCAATGAGTGCCTTAGATTCATGGTCTCGATATTGTAGTTTTCAAATAGGCTCTATCTCCTATGTCAAAGGTCAAGATAAGTTGTTCATTGCTCGGCCAAGCCATGCGGCTCGGGCTGCGGGATGCCCGAGAGGAGTGCCGCGGCTTGGGTCAACCTTTGCCATAGAGATAGAGCACTCGGCGTGCCAAAAAGCGTGGTTTGCGGCGAAATATCGAAAAAACGACGTAACGTCCTAGCCGTTTAGGACTTTACGGCCACAAGAAGCGTTTTTGCCCGATTTATGCTCCGACCGTCGGTTTGTAAAGATTTCAAAATCAGTTCAATCCAGAAAATTCTCGGGTGCCATGCCCACGCTTGTCGTGGGCATGTGCGTTGCTCCTAGCATGGCCACGCAAGCGTGGACCATGGCACCCATCTCAATCTAGAAAATTGCCCTTGGGCAGGTTCTGCAGGAAACTGATGGTCATTGCTTGCAAAACCGGTTGGATTTTTTTCAGATCACGGTCTTCGCCCTGGTAGAAGATGGTGAATGTGGCTTGGTCTGCCCGCAGCGAACGAACGTAGGCTGTGTTTGTGAGGTCGACGTAGTAGAAGCTGATGTCGAACCCCGCCAGTTCGTGGTCGCACACAGTTTCCGCGGCAGCTTCGGTCTCGATTTCGGCATATTCAGCACGCAAGGCTTCGACTGCCGACCGGGCCAAGTCTTTTGTATCGGCCAGACGACTGTGCCGCGATACGGCCCAAAATGGCCCTTCGGGGCTGTAGACGGTTACCGCCTCGCAATCCGACGAGGTGGACGCATCATCTAACTGCCAGTTGTCGGGGTACTGGAAACGGATGCCCGATTTGTTGTATTCGAGTGGCATGAAATGTGGCCCTATATAGAAAACTTTGCAGCTCGCAATCGTAACAGGCCGCCAAGGTCTTGAGAATCGGGGGCGGCTATCTCGCCCCCTTCCCCCCTCTGGCGATTGGTATTAGAATCTGAGAATCAAAATGTCGAGTTTAGAAGCCAGAATGAAGAATGAATTAGTGAATTAAGAATGAGCGAATACCGAAAGGTTGTTGCCTGCCGGTAATCAACACAGGATTCGAGCTTCAGCATTCGTCATTCTAAATTCTTTCTTCATTCTGGCTTCCTCATCCGACATTTCCCCCTTTACATTGCGAACATCTCCTAAACGGGTTATATAAATGAACATTCTCATCGTCGGTGGTGGCGGCCGCGAGCACGCTTTGGCTTGGAAAATTTCTCAGAGTCCTCGCGCCGAGCGCGTTTTCGTCGCGCCGGGCAACGCCGGTACGGCCGTCGATGCCGAGAACGTGGATATCTCCGACAGCGATATCCCGGCCCTGCTCGAATTCGCCAAGCAGAACGATGTCGGCCTGACGGTGATCGGGCCCGAGGCTCCGCTGGCCGCCGGCATCGTCGACGCTTTTCAAAAAGAGAAGCTGCGCGTTTTTGGGCCCAGCCGCGCGGCGGCCGAGCTCGAGGCCAGCAAGGTGTTTTGCAAGAAACTGCTGCACGGGGCCGACGTGCCCTCGGCCGATTACCGCGTCTTCGACGACGTGCACGACGCGCTTAAGTATATTCGCGACCGCGAGAATACGCCCCTGGTGATTAAGGCCGACGGCTTGGCGGCCGGCAAGGGCGTTATAGTCTGCTCAGGCCAAGGCGAGGCCGTCGAGGCCGTCAAAATGATCGGCCGCAACAGGACCTTCGGCACGGCCGGCGACCGCCTGGTGATCGAGGAACGCCTGGTTGGTCAAGAGGTTAGCGTCTTGGCCATCACCGACGGACGCACGATCTTCACCTTGCAGCCGGCCCAGGACCACAAGCCGGCCAACGACGGCGACACGGGCCCCAACACGGGCGGCATGGGCGCCTATTGCCCCACGCCCGCCATCGACGAAGCCACCTTGCACTGGGTCGAAGAGCACGTGCTCGTGCCCACCGTACATGCCATGAAACTCGACAAACGCGACTTCAGCGGCGTGCTCTACGCCGGCCTGATGATGACCGCCCAAGGCCCCAAGGTTCTCGAATACAACGTCCGCTTCGGCGACCCCGAATGCCAGCCGCTCTTAATGCGACTCAAGACCGACCTCTTAGACGTCCTGGAAGCCACGGTCGACGGCCGTCTGTCCGAAATCGACCCGCCCGTCTGGGACGCCCGCCCCGCCGTATGCGTAGTCATGGCCAGCGA
>CAZISU010000160.1:0-9353 GCA_964541935.1 uncultured Planctomycetaceae bacterium
CTGAGCGAAGGCAGTGCGGCGACAATGTCCCTGATCGACCAATCTTTCGTACAGGTCGTTGCTGGGGTTCCTGAGCCGACGAGTGTTGTGTTCCTGCTGAGCGGTCTGGCCCTGCTGTGCTGCCGCGTGCGACGCTTCGGCCGATAGCATATTACTTACGAATTATCCAAAGGGTACGCATAAAAATGCGTACCCTTTTTTTATTGGTGGATCGAGGGACGAGCCCCATCAATAAGCCGAATTATTCATGAACCAGTGTTCTTGCTTGAAATGCTAACCCGAAGCGCAAGCGAGGGCCGGAAAGCCAGGAAAACATCAAGGGCCCTTGCTTGCGCTTCGGGTTAGTATGGTTCATGAATAATCCGGACTAAGCAGAAACCCAAGCGATGGCCATGATAATGGTGACGTGGTGACATTAAATACCCCCTCTCTAGCAATGAAATTATCCTCTGTTTTCTGGGATTTTATGATGCAAAGACTTGACATAGGCAACAATTACTATAGAATCAGGGGTATCGAAATTATAGGTTGTCATACATGGGAAAGGTTTTACTACTGGGTAAGGTAGGTAAACTACGAGAATATACATTGATGACAACCAGTACGGTTTTCACAAAAGGAGCAACTTGAGATGAAGAGAATTATTACGGCGGCTTTGATTTTATTGGTGGTAACCTCGGCCGCACACGCTGGCATTATCACACTTGCAAATGACAGTTTGGACACCATTCTTAATGGGAACGCTACGGCAATCGGCTCGCCAGAAATTACCGACATGGTGAACGTCAACGGTTCCACCGCAATTGAAGCCGAAGTCGCGAATCAGGCCTACACTGACGGGAATGGTTTGTATGCCTACCTGTATCAGGTAGAAAACACTGGTTCTACCGCTATCGAAATGTATACGCTTTGGCCGTTCCTGGGTGCCAACGACAATACTGTGATGGGTTGGCTATCAGATGCAACGGCACCCGATGGCTTTGCCGACGGTGGCCAAATTCCCGAAAGCATTGGTTATATCAGCAACGATGGCAGTGGCGAGGTTATCTCGTTTTACTACGGGAAGAGATACGGCAATGAAATCTCGCCCAGTGAAAACAGTGCGGTAATGTACGTGCTTAGCGATCAGTCTCCGGAACAGATCACCGGAAACATCATCGGTGGTAACGTAGGTACCGGACAGGTCGTCGGAGCAGCCGTGCCCGAGCCGACCACGATTCTTTATCTGGTTCTCGGTGGGCTGAGCCTTCTCGGGCTTCAGCGTCGTCGCTAAATTCGGCGAAAAATTGAACGAACAAGAACAGTCGCTTCGCAGCTCGCAAAGTGGCTGTTTGTTTTTCTTGGCAAGCTGCTACGATGCGAGTTCTTTCCAGTCTCTTGCGCGGCGAATGGCCGTTGAAGATACGTCTTGGCGGAACGTTGCGGCCGGGACTTCTTGACAGATCGAGCGTAGCACGAGTGGCAGGTCGAAGTGGCTGAGGTTGGCGAAGCCGGTGCCGCTGTCGCGTCCGAAGACTAGGAAGCGACAACCACGCGAGGCGATGCCTTCCAAGGCGGCCTGGCAACCTGCCCGCGAGCCGTAGTAGCGGGGCTCGGCGATGCGGCGGATGGTGTCGGCGCCCACGATGAAGACCGCGCCGGGAAAGAGCTTGGATTTTTCTTCGAACGTAGCCGCGCGGGTGAGCCAGACGGTCGCCCGAGCGGTGAACTGCTCGACACGGCGGCGGATGGTTTCGTAGTCGAGGGGCGGTTTGTCGGGGTTCTGGACGGAGATCTCCATTTCGACCGGGCAGTCGAGCAGCTTTTGGGCCATTTCGACCATTTTCAGGTGACCGACGTGGACGGGGTTGAAGGCGCCTGGAAAAACGGCCCGTGGCGTAGGTCTTTCGCGGCCGAGCGAGGGTGGCGTCATGCTCGGCGTCAAATTCGACGTAGGTTGCTGTTCGTCCGCCTGATCCAGGGTTGTTTGGGCCGTAGCCGAATGGCAGATCGCGTCGAGCTTGCCGCGCAGCAGATCTTGCCAGAGACGCGGTGCGTCGGTTCTGGAGGATTCGACGCGTTCGTTTTCAGAGAGTTTTAGGTCGAGTCGGTCATGGACGCCGCAGGCTTCGGCCACTGCGTTTAGTACGAGTCGGGCCACAAGCGTTTCTTCTTGTTCGCGATCGCGGAGTCCTTTTTCGAGCCGCAACGATTGTGAGAGCGTGAGGTCGATTGTCTGGATCGAGACATGTGCGCGATGCGGCCCCATTTTGGGTCGATCGCTGAGAAGGCCGGCCGTGCAAGCGACGCCTGCCCTGGACGTGGCGGCGTCTGAGTCGGCCAATTCATTGGCTCGGAACATGGCTGCCATGGCCATGCGCCGCGTGGTCGAGGGCGCGCAAAACTGGTCGGGCCGCCCGCCAAGCCATTGGGCCATTGCCGCCGAGGAGTAGGGCACGACGGCTTCGAGCAACGTGCGCGATGCGCCCGCCACTTCGGCGATGGCCGAAATGGCACGCGTGCCTCCGCCGCTAATGGCCAAAACTATTCTGACGGGCGAATCGTGGATCTGTCGAACAAGTTCGGGAATCGTGGTGTTCATGGGTGGGGGTGTGCCTGATGGCTTGGCTGACAAAGCTTGATGTTCTGATTGGATCCTGGAAAGTTTACCGCCAGGCGGGACGATGGCCAAGCCCGGGTGAAGGATAATGGGGCGATGCCCCCCGCTGGCTGGTTATGGGGTGTTTGATGGCGAATATAGTTTAGTCATTTCCAAAAAGGCCTGCCTATGGTTCGTCGCAGAGATTGCTCGCGTTGGATGCGAGGAAAATCAGGGCGTTTTACACGGCCGCAAGCGGCTCGGCTAACATTACAGCTTATGTTGAATTGAGTTTTATGGGGCTGCATGGGGGGGACTGGCATCGGGGGTAATTGGGATGTTTTCCATATTGCCCAGCCTCACGCGGAGCGTGAGGAGTACATTGGATTCCTATGGAAAAAATTTGGGCTTGTTGGGAAAAATCTGAAGATATCAATGGGCGTGGCGAAACACACGATAGACCGGGCCAGCCTAGGAGGTTCCGGTGGAAATTTTTTTCTGACAACCATCACTTTTGTGTGTCGGGGTGTGCCGACGTATTATGTGGAGATTTGAAACATGGTCAAAAAAGTAGTATTTGCCGGCGGCGGCATAATGATTCTGGGGCTCTTGTGCTTTGGGCACGAGGCTTTTAGTTACATGCGTACGTCGGCCGGGTGCCTGAAGGATTCGGTGCGAAACAGTGTGCCCGTCGAATTCCAAATCGAGCGGGCTCGTCGCATGATCAAGGACCTCAAGCCGGAGGTTCGCCGTAACATGCACGTGATTGCCAAGGAAGAGGCGGAACTGGAACGACTTGGGCAACGTATCGCCGCGTCCGAAGAGCGTAGCGGCAGCGATCGCGAGAAGCTTATGCGTTTGAAGGAATACATTTCCAGCGGGAAATCTGTTTTCATGTACGCTGGGCGGAGCTATTCGATCAAGCAGGTGAAGGTCGATATGTCGAACCGTTTCGAGCGGTTCAAGACGGCTGAGGCAACATTGGATAGCCTTCGCAAGATCCATCGGGCGCGAGAAAACAGCCTGAATGCGGCGCGGCAGAAGCTGGAAGGGATGCTGGCGGCCAAGCGGCAGTTGCTTGTGGAAGTTGAGAACCTAGAAGCTCAGCGTCAGATGGTGGCAGCGGCTCAAACCACTAGCAACTATCACTTCGACGACAGCAAGCTGGGACGCGTCAAGGAGCTGATCAGTGATTTGCAGATCCGTCTGGATACGGAGAGAAAGCTGGTCGAGGCCGAGGATTACTTCCACGACGAGATCCCCATGGAAGAGAGCACACCCGACGATATCGTCGATCAGGTGACGAGCTACTTGGAGAAGGATCTGCCAAAGGCCGAGGCGCTTGCCGATAGCAAGTGAGTGTGTCACAATGATAAGATTGTCGGCCTATTACCGGGAACATGATCCAATGCACGAGTCTTGCGAACGAAGTACAGAGCGGTTCTTGCTTTGGATCGACGCCGTGGGCGGATACTGGGTCTGCCTTGGCGATGAAGTAACAATCGGTCAGCCCGTGCGGATCGGGGGCGTAGACGTTCCGATCCTGGGCGATCTTTCGGGGCATCATGCACGGATACGGCGCGAGGGTGAAGGGTATTTGATCGATGCCTTGCGCGAGGTGAAGGTCGACGGTCGGGCGGTGAAGCAAACGGCCCTGTTGTCTGACGGCGACGTGATCGAACTAGGGCATCGCGTGCGGCTGGTCTTTCGGCGGCCGCACGCACTTAGCACGACGGCGAGGCTGGATTTTGTCAGCCGACACCGCACGCAGCCCTCGGCCGACGCGATTGTGCTGATGGCCGACACGTGTGTTTTGGGGCCCAAGCCGCACAGCCACGTTGTGTGCCGAAAATGGAGCGACGAGGTTATTCTCTATCGACACGCTGGGGATATGTTCTGTCGCAGCCCGGGCGAGTTGGAAATCGACGGGCGGAAGTTTTTTGACAAGGGCAAGATAACTAAGAATTCGCGGATTGCGGGCGAGCGGTTTGCGATTTGTTTGGAGGAGGTTTGAGGACAGAGGACAGAGGACAGAGGGAGAAGCAGAAGCATGGAAGAACCAGTACGGCCGCCTCCTGTGCCTGCGGCACCCCGATAGACAAGCTATCGGGGCTACCCTTTACCCGTACATCACCTCGGCGGTTAAAAAGGATTTTTGCGGCTACCACCCATGGTGAGTGAGAAATAGCCGCTTGGCCATGATACAATGTATATTGTCGGCGGCTTTGAGCGGTCGGCTTGTAGGAAGGGAATTTGCGGTGATTGCCGTAGAACCAGAGGGCCAAGATATTATGAATATGCCAGCTACCGAGCCGGGCGACGGAAGCCAAGCGTCGATCGCCGGCCAGCGGTTCGCCTATCCGGGCGGCTCTCGACCGTTGGACGGCTATACGATCAAACGTGGGATCGGCCATGGCGGTTTCGGCGAGGTGTATTTTGCCACTAGCGACGCCGGTAAGGAGGTGGCGCTGAAACTGATCCGTCGCAGCTTGGACATCGAGTTGCGGGGGATTAAACAGTGTATCAACCTCAAGCACCCCAACCTGTTGTCGATCTTCGATATAAAGGAAGACGGCAACGGCGACAATTGGGTGGTGATGGAATACGTGGCCGGGCAATGCCTCGACGACGCGATTGCCGATTATCCGCAGGGTATGCCCGTCGAGAAGGCGTTGGCGTGGCTGTTCGGTATTGCGGCGGGCGTTTCCTGTTTGCACGACCATGGGATTGTGCATCGCGACCTGAAGCCGGGCAATATTTTCTCGGACGCGGGGCGGGTAGAGATCGGCGATTACGGGCTGTCGAAGTTTATCTCCTGTAGCCGCCGTAGCGGGCACACCGAGAGTGTGGGCACGGTACACTACATGGCGCCCGAGGTGGCCAACGGACGTTACGGCAAGGAAATCGATGTCTATGCGATGGGCATCATACTCTTCGAGATGCTGAGCGGGCGCGTGCCCTTCGAGGGCGAAAGTGTGGGCGAGGTTTTAATGAAACACCTGACGGCCAAGCCCGACGTTTCGGGGCTGGCCGAACCGTACCGTTCGGTTGTGGCTCGGGCATTGGAAAAGGATCCCGAAAAGCGTTTCCGGAGCGTGCCCGAGATGGTGGCGCAATTGCCGCAGCCGAAAGTCGAAGCGGTGGACTCGTTGGGAGGCGGTTCTTCAAGTCCCGGGCTGACGCGATTGGGCGACGAGGCGGCACGGGCCGCATTTTCTGACGCGCCCGAACCGCTGCACCCTGGCGCGGGCCTGGGCAACAATAACAATACAATTTTCACCGACAATGTCGTAGAGGCCGAAGCGGTCGAGGAAGAGCCCGTGCAGCGGGCGGCCTTTGAGATGTTTGGCCAACTGAAGCATCGCTGGAACAACCTGAACACGCCGGCGAAAATCGCCATTGCCGTGCTCGGAGTGTTCGCCTTGATGACGTCGGCTCAATTCGTCTTGCCGTTGGCCGTTGTGGCGGTGATCGTCTATGGCGGATACCGCCTGTTTTGGATGCTTTCGCACGGCGGCCAAGCGCAGACGAACCCGAACGTAGCTCAGCAAGGAGTTCCACCCGCGGCAAGCCCGCCAGGTGGCAACGGGCAGGCGGGGAACGGGCAGACGGGTAACGGGCAAGCTGCAGGCAATGGAAAGTCGGAAAATGCGCTGCATAACGCGCGGGAAATCAAACGGGCCAAACGACTGGCTCGGCACAAGCGACGGACACGTCGATACGTCAACCCACGCGAAAAGGCCTTGCATGCGTTGGTGGTGAAGCCCTTGCCACAACGCATTGCCGACCTGCTGGGTTCGATGCTGATGGCCACGTTGGTTGCCATGACGATGTGTCTGGTGATGGCGATTGTGACCGCCTTCCGCTCGGAGATCCCACAGCCCGAACAGTGCGCCTGGCTGCTGCTGGTGAGTATTGCGGGGGCTTGGGGCGTGATGATTCCTTCGAAGCTTTGGGAAGGCACCAAGGGCGAGGCCATGTTGCGGCGTTTCGTGCTGCTGATCGTGGGGCTGGGCCTGGGTGCGTTGGCCTGGGGCTCGTCGAAGTTGTTGATGGTACAGTTGACTTACGACCCCAACTTTCCGCCGCCGCACGATTTGCAGATGCCACCGAGTTTCTATAACGGCGGGCCACAGGTGCTGGCGTTTCTGGCGGTTTTCGGAACACTGCTGGCGCTGGTGCGATGGTGGCGGCATAGCGATCCGTTGCGTGCGACGCGCTTGAGTCTGTGGTCGATGTTCATTGCTTCGGCCCTGGCAGGCATAATAGCCTGGGCGTGGCATTTCCCGCAGCCCTGGCTGATTATGGTAGCCTGCACGATGAGCGCCGCGGTGCAGATGTCCAGCCCCTGGGTGCATCCGCGGAAACGATTTGGTGATGATGGGGGTAAGGGAGAGGGTAGAGGATAGAGGACAGAGGACAGAATGTTAGCGGCGGGGCTTGTCCCCGCGTTAAATAGTTGACGTTGAATGGTTAGCCCAGCCGCTTGCGGCGGTTGGGGGACGAAAAGCCCGGCAACATTTTGCAGGCATGGTTGTGAGTTTCGCAGGGTACGGGTTCCTCTTCTCTGATCCAGCGATCATTATCAGAGAAGAGGAATCCGTATTGGTCAACGTTCTTCCATCCGCCGCAAGCGGCTGGGCTAACAACTTCGTCATCAGAAATTATTCATTGAATTGCATGACGGACCGAGCGTGTGGTTACGCTCGTTAGGAGCAGGAAACTAAGGAGGAAACGACAATGGCACTGAGTTTTTTTGCATTGATTCTACTAGCGGTTTTCGGACTGCTTGTGGTCGGCGGGATTGCCGCGCTGTGCAATAGGCGAACCCGCTGGCTGGGCGTCGGGCTGCTGTTGCTGCCGGTCGTGCTGGGGGTCTTGCTTGTAGCGGGGATGTCGATGCGGCATAGTCGAGTTGTTGGGGATGCAAACACCAACTATCACAAAACGCAGATCCGCCAGATACCGGTTGCGGTGTCGACCATAAGACAAAACGGAAGTTCCAAGACGACGGTCGCGCCCGCTGCGAAAGTAAAGTCCGCTACGCCGAAGAAGTTCGAGGCGGCGCAGAAGTCGGGGCATGTGGTCGGGGCGATCGGCACGGCCTTGGGGAAAGCTTTGGTCGATTTGAGCAGTCCGCTCGGCAAAGGGCCCGTTGCAAAGGTAAACGTAGCGAAAGTAGCAGTAGCGAAATCAACCGAAGCGACGTCCGAAAAGACGCCGAGCAAAAAGACGCCGCCGCCGAAGAAATCAGCCGACACGGTTGACAAGAAAGCCGACCTGGAGGAACCGGACGCTGAGGCCGATGCAGAAGAGGCCTCTACGGAAAGTAAAAACGCCGAACAGATTGGAAAGATGGTCGAGGTTCTGAGCGTGGCCGTGCAAAAGGAGTTGCCCGAAGATGTTGAAATCGACCAGTTCACCGCCCTACGGGCGTTGGGCAAGCTGCTGGGACGAATGATTGCCAGCGAGCAACAAGAGGCCGAATTAGATACAAAAAAAACCTCCGCCGTCGCTGTGTCCGCCGAGAAGGCGGGCACGAGCAACGAAAAACGGCCGCCGCTCGGGAAGTCTGCAAAGGCTCCCGCGAAGTCGGCCGATAGTAAAAAGTCGCCGCTGTTGGAAAAGGAGCCTGCCGAAAAGGGGCCGGATTGGGTGGACGCGCGTCCGCAACGGGTTGGCGATGGATATCAAGTCGTGTTCGTGGTGGGGCCTTACACGACCAGGCTGGAATGCGAGCAGGAAATGAACCGGCAGCTCGCCCGCGCCGTGGGCGAATATGCCGTGCTGTATTTATGCACGCCCGATGGCGGCAAGGCAACGCTCGAAACCAGCTACCTCCGCGACCATGTACTCAAAGACCAGTGGGAAGAAATTTATCAATCGTCGGTCGGCCCCATGGTGCGGCTGCACGCGCGGCTGCTGTTCGACGGCAAAACGAACAGCGCACTGAAAGCTAGCTACCGCAAGGCTACCATCGAAGAGCGACTGTGGATGGCGGGCGGCGGCTTGGGCGTGATCTTGCTCGTGATGGGCGGTTGTTTCGCCGTTTTGAAATTCGACCAGGCGACTGAGGGCGGTTATCGCGGGCGGATGGTGTTCGCGGTGTTTTTCGGCGTGGTGATGGCGACGTCGGTGCTGGGGACGCGGTTTTTGATTTCGTTGCGGCCGGTGGAAGTGCCGGTTTCGACTGGTGACGTCCATGAGATTTCGACGGATACGGGGCCGATTGTGACGCCCTCGACAAACGTTGTAAATTCGACGGAAACAACAGCGGCAAATCCCATCCGCCACTCTACGCTCAATCATGGTGGAGGTGGATCCGCGAAGCTGTCATTTCTGTCGCTGTTCGTCTTGGCGCTGCCGACTAGCCTGCTCGTGGTCATGCTGTTTTTCCGAAAAACTCGTAAAATCGCCCTGATTCTTCTTTCCCTGGGGGTGGTGCTTGTGGTGGGGGCGTTGTTTCTGGTAGCATAGTGTGTAGGTTTGTAATCTTAGAGGTGAACAATGCCTGCTATCTCGACGTTCTATGGTATCACTAAAATGAAACTGCTTCAGGCTTGGATAGAGTTGCATAAAGATGAGTTGGTCGCTGATTGGGAGCTTGCGGTATCTGGCGAGCAGCCGTATAAGATTGAACCGTTAAGGTGAGTATATGAATCCAAGAGTTGAAGACGTCAAGCCGACGGATGACTACAAGCTAGAGCTTGTTTTCGCTAACGGTATAATGGCCTGGGAAATTAGGGCGCGTCAATAAGGTGAATTCGCAGAAGGT
>CAZISU010000161.1:0-9351 GCA_964541935.1 uncultured Planctomycetaceae bacterium
TTCGATCTGGCTGAATTTGTCGGGGAATTCGGCCGCAGGAAAGTATCCCGACGCGTTTCCGAGTTTTGCATTGGCGGCTTCGGTATCCACGCCTGCTTGTACGCGAGTGATGCCGTCTTGCGAGCCATCGGCAGTGAATTTGTCGGTAATCGTGGTTCCACTGTCGCCTTCGAAGTCGTAGTTGACGGCGATAGTGCCGGTTGGTGTTCCCAGCACGCTCTGCACGGTGCTTCCCGAGGATAAATCGGCGATTTGCGCGGCGTTTAGGACCTGGTCGATGACCAGGATATCGTCGACGTTGCCGATTAATTGCTCGTTCGCGCCCCCGCCCAGGTCGTGCGGATCTTCGCCGATGTGGATGGTGGAGCCGGCGTTTGTGTAGCCCGTGCCCACGTCGGCAGAGGCAACCGCCACGCCGTCTAAATACACGGTGACCAAGCCGGCGTCGGCCGTCAGGGCATAGTGATGGTAGCCGAGATCGGCCAGTCCGGCGGGCAAGGCCGCGGGTTGGACAGCGACGCCGTTGATGATGGCGCGCATGCCCACCTCCAGCACGACTCCGGACGGATCGTAGTCGAATATAATCCGGTCCGCCTCGATGCCGCCCATTCCACCGTAGCTGCTGAAGAGGCGGGTGAAGCCTTGCGGGTCTTCGAGGTTGTTGACGTGCATGGCCAGGGTGAAGTTTTCGGCAAGGGAATCCGAGCCGGGAATCTCGATTGTGCTGAAAATCTCGTTGGCGGGTATGATGGACGGTGCTTCGAGTAGCGCCGACTGGTCGCCCCAGGGCACGATACCCGGCGCGGATTGGACGGAAACGTTGCCCAGGAAGTTGCCGTCCTGTGCCCCGTCGTCGGTGAGTTTGTCGGTGGCCGTTTGGCCGCTGTCGCCCTCGAAGTCGTACCAAAGATCGACCGCGTGGGCGTTGCCGACGGCGATGAGCATCGCCAGCAGCAATATCCCAAGTACTATCATCTTCTGAAATCCAATCATTTGCTGACCTCCTAAAATAATCTCTAGTAACTGAAAAAGAATGTTTGCCTCAAAACTCTTCCAGATCTACATGCCTGTTGTGTTAGTATCGATCAACTACTAATCCGGGGGATAGTTCCTGCTGTTAACACGTCTTTACTGGGCCGAGAGACCGGCCCTCACTTAGGTATAGCGGCGTTTGAATTTCCTCTGTGTCGTGAACAGCACGTTGTCCGCAACACATTTCGTTTATCAGACGTGCGGCTTGCCGACCGACATCCGTTCCATCGACGACAACAGAATTCAGTCGTCTGGTAATCGCTCCCTGTCGCTCCTTGCTCCCGAAGCTAATAACCGATACGTCTTCCGGTATCCTCAGCCCCAGGCGTTCCAAGGCCAGATAGACGATCTCGCCAATGGAATCGAAACTTGTCATGATCGCCGTGGGACGATCGGGTCGTGAGAACAATTCTTTGATCTTTGGCCATGCCTCCTTCTCTTGCGTTCCAAGATCTAGTGTATTCGTGTCAACAGAGAGAATGAACTCCTCCGGCAAATCGCCACCGGACTGACGAAGTACTTCTCGCAAACCGACCCCATAGTCTATGCCGGAAGGTGATGCCATATGCCCATGCACAGGTAGCATATGCTTGCTCACAGGTAAACTGTAAAACATGGCAACGCGACGGTGCCCGCGTCGCACCAATTCGCGCCCAGCCATGTGCCCGACTTCAAGGAACGGTATCGACACCAACGGTGCCCGCACACCAGGCACGCGGCGGTGACAGAACACGACCGGGATGCCTTGTTTCTTTAACATTTCGATTTGAAATTCCGGCGTGGGTGTCATAGTAGGCACAATCGCCACTCCGGCCACCTCTTTTGACATGAGTTGCAGTATCGCATTGCCTTGCCGCGTCGTATCGTTGCCAGTCGTACTCACGATTACTTGTGAATGTGTCTCGGCCGCTGCGCGTTCAAAACCCTCTTGCAACGACGGATAGTGGCCCGCACTCGATTCGGGCATGATCAACGCCATCAAGCCCAGTCCTCGCGAGAGACGTTGCTTGGCGTCATTTCGCACAAAAGTGCCCTTGCCGCGGATGCGATTGATAAACCCATCGCTGTCCAGGCTGCTCAAGGCCTTGCGTACCGTACTTCGGGCAACTTGCATCTGCACAGCCAAATCGGCCTCGGTCGGTAAGGCATCGCCGGGCTGAAGTCGACCCGAGTGAAACTCATCAAGAATATGGTCCTTCAGCCTCTCATATTTGGGCATGGTCCTTTTCGAGGGATGTAAATCAAATTTTGTCTGTGAAACTTTATCCATCCAATAACAAACCTGCCTGGAAAATGTGAGTTAGAAAATACACCTTACTCTTGCATGCGTACCTGATAGGTACTTGTGATTTCAACTGCAACTTACAGGATAATCCCGTCAGACACCAGCTTTTTCGCCCTATATTCCCGATAATTTGCGGTATTCTTGACAAGTACATGCATGCAGCAGGTGTATACACGGCACTGTAGAGGTATACCTGAATAGAGATCTGGTTCTCTCATTAATCATTAATTCTTTCGCATCCGAGGGGGCTTAAATGTCAACAACAACCCGAAAGTGCAGCGCAGATCGGCTGAGAAGTGCAGCGCTCAAGTGATAACATTTGCAACATGCCCCACTCGGCATACAACCCTAGTCAACCTAAATTGCATCACATCCGGGCCAGATGTATTAGTGGTAGATTGTGTATTTCGGCACCCACCTGCCCTGCTCGCTGTTGAAAATCTCCGGCCTGCCAAGCTCGAGGGCATCGTCCAACGCCCGCAGGCATTACCGAACAGCGAGATTCGTCAATAACCGCTACCGTTGACCGAGCGATTGCCTCAGAAATTCGAGGCGTGTGAGACACACCAAGAAACCACCTATTTCTACGGCGGACCACCTACGTGCCTCGGTGTGATCGACCGTCCTCACGAAGACTGCCATGATGAATGCCACTGGTGTCGTCAGATTGACAGCGCGACATGATCCCTCGGGCTACGTGTGCCAAAGCAATTTCTGATTGTGCGCAACTGCATTCGGTTATGCACACCGAAGAGACTCTGAAGGATGCGTTTTCGCGTGTCTGTGAAATCGACGAATGCACGCAGGGATTCACGGTTCGATACTTCGATCCCACCCACCTCTGCTCGCTAACAATTCTCGTCTCTTTCGAACCCCAAAACCGACAATTTTCGAATCGGCCGGGTATGTATTAAGTAGGGCCATTCTTTCCATTTCTTGCCATTGGCGGCCGGTCACAAAGCAACCGGCAATCTTTTCCTGGAGAAACCCATGCGCTACTTCGACGATCCTTGCCAAATGACATCCGAGCAACGCTGTAGTGAAATTGCCACGATTCTCGCCGCCGGTCTGCTGCGGTTGAAGAAACATGCCGAATCATCGCCGGAAACTCAGCGAGTTTGTAATAACCTTTCAAAATCTTCCACATCAGGCCTTGAGGTTCCCGGGGAAACGAGGCTCACTGTTCGTGCTGGTTAACGGTTTACGAGAACCGAGAAAGGAGTTCAGCATGGATAATAACGTCAACAAAGAGCTTTTCGAGCTTAGGCAAATGACTGTCCCGCAGTTGCGGGAGAAGTATTTTGATGTATTCGGCGACGCCACCGGCGCTCGCCACAAGGGGTTTCTTAGCTATTCATCGACGAGCCTTTACAGCACGTACGATAATTACTACAGCCAGGGCCGAACATACACGCACGACTTGTTCGTGGCAACGGGCGCGGGCAGCGTGTTGGACCTGTCTACCTTGCAGAGCATCAACGCCGGATTCAATGACGGCGACGACGACCAGAACATTCAACGGATCATGGCGACGGCAGAGGGACGGATCGACCTATCGGGGGTGAAAACGATCACGTCGCCGTACCGCAACAGCACCGACCGATTGGATATCGTGGTGAACACGGGAGGAGTCGTCGACTTGTCGGGGCTGCGGATGATATCGAGCGCGCGCAGCGGTCGCAGCAGGTTCGTGGTGAGTACGGGCGGCCAATTGATTCTAGGGGACATCGTTAAGGCGGAGCATGTGGATTTCATCGTCGAGGACATGGGAAGCTTGTTGCGGATTGACGGCAATCTCAATCTGTCGTCCAGCAGTTCTCTCAGTGTGCCCCTGCTGGCCGGAGTCGAAGTAACCCATAGCCTCATTTTCCACCAAACCGACGAAACCTATATCTATCTCGACAAGGCCTTGTTGCATATGAATGGAACGGGCTTGCAGTTCCTTGAGATTGGTGGTGAAGACGTTGGCTTGCCCACCGAGCTTGGCGGGAGTGGGAACTTTGGGATCGGGCAGTTGGTCGTCGGCGATATTGGCACGCCGACAACGGTCGAACTGCTGGATCTGATAGACAACGGCAACCGTGGAGACGGCTACGAGGCCCTTTACCTCTATGGCTTGGGCGTCAATGAAGACGGGCTGGTTCTGCACGAAGGTTCGACGCTCATCGTCGATCATCTCGACGCCTACGCCTGGATGGACGGCGATTGGGTGCATCTGAACGACTGGCTGCAGGACGGTATGGCCCCGACGACGGTCGCAATGGGTGGGCGGCTGATGGCATTTAATCCGCAAGCCCAGTCGATCACGAATACGGGCATGGTGCCCGAACCGACTGTGTTGGCGTTGTTTGTGATTGGTGGAATGCTCCTGCTACCTTGCCGGTGGCGGCGTTGAAATGAGTACGACGAGAATTACATATTTCAGAGATCAATTAACTCAGTAGGCACAAGTGCGGCATAGCGATGAAATCCTGCGGCCATGGCTTTCGCATCGCTAGACCACATCATTGGAGATAAACGATATGAAACCTAATTCGCGTATTGTCAAAGGTCTCAATAAACTCTATCGCGGCGTGTTGCAGCGCATGCGCCGGCCAAACCGATGTTCGACTTCAAACCGATCATGTCGACAGCTTTCTTATGCATGCTGCTCGCCGATCACCTTGGAAACACTGGAACCGCGGATGTTGTTGTCGGCAACAAATGTCAATGCCATGCAACCAAGCGAGTTCGGTTGCTTAGGGCAATTGACATACGAAGCCGACTTCGAAGGCGCAGTTGGGCCCGAGTGGAGCAGCAACCGCGTCGATTCAAGTTCCAGCGCTTTCACGACATTTTTAGGCCGCTTCGGAAACGAAACTGTCTCCGCGGCGATTCAGACGGAGGTCGGGCAGGCGTATGGTTTTCTCTTCGACGCAGCCATCATAGACAGTTGGGACAATGTCGAACCATTCCGCGTATATATCGACGGGCAGCTCGCCATCGACACGCGGTTCCAACATAATTTAGGTAACCCTGATTTGCGGGGAAACTATGGGTGGTCTGGCTGGAATGACTCACTTTATCGGGATTTCGGCATTCGCTTCACGGCAGACGCGGCTCAGACGACGATCGCTTTTTCCGGTTCCAACTTACAGAGTCTCAGTGACGAATCATGGGGCATCGACAACGTTCGCTTGTACGAGGCCGTTCCAGGGCCAACTGTGGAAACAGTGAATCCTTCCAGCCATTCAGCCGATGCCGCTGAACCTATAACCGTGACACTGTCGGAAGTACCTGAAACGGCTGATGCGCGTGATACCGGCACCTACTCTGTCATGCATTTAGGCAGCAACAAGGCCGTAGGGGGCGGAGACGATACGATAATTCCGGTTCTGTCGGACTTTCAAGCAGGAACGACCGAGATCGCATTGCATCCGGCGTGCAATTTGTCCGCAAATTGGGCTGAAAGCGATTATTTCATGAACCTTGGCTTTTTTGGAGATTGGGTTGTCTCTTCCGACGGAGCAACCGTTCGACAACAGCAAGACGGCGGACCGTCTTTCTTCATCTCAGGTGACAACTGGCAATCGGACAGCTTTGCCGGACGTATTTCTGTCGACTCCACTGCTACCGATGACGACGCCATTGGCTTGATCGTAGGTTTCGAATCAGACGCTATCGGGGAACCCTTGTCATACTATATCCTGAGTTGGCGCGCCGCAGCACAAGAGGGAGCCGCAGCAGGATTAACACTTGCAAAAGTGACTGGCGATGGCACAGCCGATCCCAATTTGTGGACCCTTGACGACGCGGCCATGGAAGTCCTCGTCACCGATCCATCCGCCCTTTGGGAGCCGGGCGGAGAGTACGACTTCGCTCTGGAACGCGATCTTGCAACGGGAAGCCTATCCTTCACCATTTCGTTAGTCGAAGAAGGAGTGGAATTATCCGCACTCTCAACCGAGGAGGGCATCATGCCCGACGGAATGGGGCGAGTTGGGTTCTACTGCCACAGCCAGGCGGGCGTAACGTTTGCCGCGGAAAAAGACGGTGGGCGATGGGAAGATGGTGCGTATCAACTGACCGTCAGCGATACATTACGGGCCGTCGGTTCAGGTGGCGTTGCAGAGACGGTAAATCTGTTGGGTAATCCGAGTTTCGAGACGGGAGAATTTAATACAGGATTTCTGCAAGAAACTGGGATCTGGATGGAGGACTATTCCGCGTTCGTTTCCGATCATACCACGGTTGAACCTGTTGATGGTGACCGGATGCTCCAGTTTCTGGGAACTGGTCCACAGGAAGTTCTGGGGGGAAGCGGTTGGATTTGCACTCCCGTGCAGTTCGTCGACGTTTCCACTTATGCATCACTAATTGACTCCGGGCTGGTGACGGTGGACTTCTCTAGCTACTTGAATCGCGTTTTTGGTGACGCGGAAAGTGACACCGAATTCGCAGTGAGTGTGTACGCTCTTACGGATTTGCCGGTTTCGGATAACGATATATTCTACGATGAAAGTGGGTATTGTTTGGATGTTGCTGACTACCATCTGCTAACGGACAGTGACATTTCAACTTGGGAAGAGATGCATGTTCGCCTAGCACTGCCAGCGGGAACACGCTACTTGGTTGCCGGAATTCATGCTGATGAAAACATTTTCGAAAACGCCGACGGCACTCCCGAGTTCGACGGTCATTTCGCCGATGCCGCGTCTCTTGTCCTCGAATTCGCTCCCGGCTGGCCGTTGGACGGAGACAACGACGGATTTGCCGGCGGGGACTTCGTCACGAAATTCGAGATCGATACGACCGAGCCGGTCGTTCTTGGCGCCAACTATGGGGCGAACCATGTCTATGTAACCTTTGACGATTTCGGAGGAATGGATCCGGGCAGCGTTTCCGATCTAAATAACTGGCAATTATGGGCCGCTGGGGGAGACGACTCCTTCGGTGATGTCAACGACGTGGATAAAACAGACTTGATCCAGTCTGCCACCTGGGAAGCGTCTGTTGGAGTAGCTACTATCTCCTTGGCCGATGGAGTCAAAGTCCCTGAACTTTACGAACTGCGAATAGGCGAGGTGGCCGACCTGGCGGGAAACATTGTCATCCCCCTGGCTGAACCGATACAATTCCGCAGCGAAGATCTTATGGCGGACACCGTCATTTGGAAGCCGGCAACTGGAGGCGATTGGAACGTCGCCGCAAACTGGTCAACCGGCGTCCTCCCCGGTCCGGAAGATCGCGTCGCCATCGCACAATCGGATATTCAGATAAGTGTTTCTGGCGACGTGACGGTAAGCCGCATCGACTGCAAGGCCGATTTAAGCATCAATTCCGGCACCTTCACCGTTTTAGGCAACTCCGAAGTAACCGGCAATTTATTCGTCGCAAACGGTGCCGCTTTGAAAGCCGACGGAGGTGGGGCCATTCTGTCGACTTCAGGGGACGTTGCGATCGACGGCGCAAGCCTTTACGCCCTCAATGACGGCCAATTGCTCTTAGACAACGCAACGCAATACATTCACCAGGCAACAGGCGATCACCAGGATCGCGTCATCGAGGCCAGTGGTACCGACAGCCTGATCTCGCTGACGGGCGTGACGCAGATTCAAAGCGGCAAGCGGTATGATTGTGATCTTACCATCCGCGCGCTCGGCGGAGGACAAATCGATCTATCAGCTACCACCGATATTCTCGTCGATAACGTAGACGGCGACTACCATCACACGAATAATAGGCGACGGGCGGCGCATGTTATAGCAGACGGTGAGGGAAGCACGATCAATCTGTCAAGCCTGGAGTATTATGTTGATGATCACGGGTGGGTAGACAGCAGTAACCAAGATCAGCAGATGTCACAGCTCAAGGCTCTTAACGGTGGACATGTCGAACTCGGCGCACTGAATCAACTGGTAAAGGTGGAGTTGTTGCTGGATGGGTCGGGAACGCTCAACCTGGACACCCTCGTCCATGCTAGTGCATGCCGCTTAACAGTCTCAGCGGATACTGTATTCCCGAACTTAACTGACCTCTCTTATAGTTGGCTGTATGTCAACGGCGCAACAGCCAATTTCCCTTCTGCGACGAATATCGACTACATTCCGGAGATGCACACGACGAGCGGCGGCCGCATTCTCATTCCACAAGCTACCAATTTCGACGGAGTGTCAACCTGGACGCTCGACCACAACTGGACGGCCAGGGGCGCCGGTAGCGAAATTGATCTCTCCGGTCTAGAGGTCATTAATTGTGGGACATACCACGATTGCGATATGAGTATCAAGGCAATCGATGGCGGACGGATTGATCTTTCAAATGTGACGAGCATTCTCGTCGAGAACGTGGAGGGAGACTACCATCACACGAACAACAGAAAACGTAGCGTGGAAATCCTAGCCGAGGGCTCTCAGGATGGCACACACAGCGTGATTGACCTATCTTCTCTCGAACAGTTCATGGACCAACACGGCTGGACAGATGCTAGCGAACACGACGGACAGATGTCTCAACTGAAGGCACTCAGTGGTGGTGAAATTGTACTCGGGGCACTGACCCACCTCACCTGTGTGGAGATGAAACTCGACGGCACAGGCATAATGGACTTGAGTGCGCTGGAATGGACTCACGTCTGTCGCTTCAGTATCTCATCTGACGTTTTGTTCCCCAACTTGTGGCGTATGAGTCATGCATATCTGTACGTCAATGGGGCGACGGCATCGTTCCCCGTCGTGACGAATATTGACTGGATTCCGGAAATGCATGCGTCGGGCGGCGGCCAGATTATCATCCCGCAAGCCACCAGTTTCGACGGGGCACCCACGTGGACGTTGGATCACAACTGGACGGCGACGGGAGAGGGTAGTTTAATCAGTATGCCGGGATTGATCGAGATTCGCAACGGCTTGCACTATGATTGCGATTTCAATGTTCAGGCGCTCGATAGTGCACGGATTGAAATGCCCGCCCTGACCAAGCTGATCGACGCCAATTCGGGCGATCAAAGATACCGTCGAATCTTGGTGAATGCAGACGGCCCCGGCAGTGTGGTC
>CAZISU010000162.1:0-9348 GCA_964541935.1 uncultured Planctomycetaceae bacterium
TGAAAATAGCGAGGCTATCGGCACGTCGCAGCCATAGGGTGTAAAACTACGGCTGTATCCTCTGCCGTAGTGTGTGAGATGATTTGTGCAAGCGTCGCCGTACCGGGTCGACCCAACACTCACTTTTTTACTCCCCAACAAACATAAAACAAAAACGAGTGCTTATTAGCGAAAATCAGCGAAGATTAGTGTTCCAGCCTTCCGCGGCTGACCATAACCTTTTTTCGGTTCATCCGAAATTAGCGTACTCTCCAAACATGCGATGCGAATCGCGCCGGTTGTGCCAATTGTAACGACGCGGTGGCCGGCCCTTCTATGAAAATTCGCCCCATTCCTCCCTCTTTACGGCGCGTTAGGCGATACAGTGTCCCAAAATTTCCATGGGACAACTGCACAACACAAAGCATCCGCCACCGGAGTATTATAAATGGCAACCGCAACGGCCGAAAACACATCATTGATTGCCAACCAGGATTTATTTAAGGCCATTTGCTCCGGCGTGGAAAGCTGCTTCATGATGTGCGACTCGTCGGTAAAGTGCGTGGCAATGTCCACGATCCCCACCCGCGACGCCGGCATCGTGACCGGAATGATCGGAGTTCACGGCCAGGTTTCCGGCTTTATCACCGTCAACATGGCCGAACATGTGGCCCGCAAGGCGATTGGCGGGCTCTTGCAGGACGAGTTCGAGAAGCTCACGCCGCAAGTCATCGACGGCGTGGGCGAAATGACCAACATTATCTCCGGCGGCGTTAAAAGCTTGCTCTCCAACACGCCCTGGGCATTCTCGCACGTGACCGTGCCCTCGGTCATCATCGGGCAAAACTATCAGATCGCCTACGCCAAGGGCCTGGAATACCTGTCGGTGACCTTCGAGCAAGAAAACGAAGAAACCCTTCTGCTCGACGACCGCTTGCTGAAAGTCGCCATCTCGCTGATACGGCTATAAGCAAAACGCCGGTTTACAACCCGGCCTACCCTTCGACGAGATCCTTGTGCCGCACGCTGCTATTGATTTCGGCTAGATGCGGATTCGCTTGCAGAAGAGCCAGCACCTCGCGCCAGCCGGCCATGTCCCGGTCGCCAAGCAAACGATACACCTCGCTGACAAACTCCAGGTCCTCGGGCGTGTCTACCGTCCAGCGATAGTTACTGTGGTCTTCTCGGCCGGCGACCGCCAACAATTGGAATGTTTCCGGGTGTCCGTAAATATAGGGCGTCACGTGGATCCGTTCGTACGACTCGCGTGCTTCCAGCCAGGCGTGAGCCAGGGTTGCGGTCGACATGGCTTCGGTGTCCAAACCGCGAGGATAAGTGCGCCGCAAGAAGTTCGAGGCGTAGTCCGGTCGGCTATCGAGAAAAGCCCGAACCACTCGATCGGTTTCCGAAGGATCGATGAGCGGACAATCGGACGTTATTCGCACAACCACATCGGCCCGATGTGCCTCGGCAGCCCGGTTGTAGCGATCCAAGACATCCTCTTCAGATCCCAGGAAAGAAGGCACGCCGATCCGCCGGCACTCCTCGATAATCGGCTCATCGGTTTCGTGACGCGTTGTCGCCACCACAACCTCGTCGACCAGATGCGCATGACGGGTTCGCCCCACAACCCGTTGCAGCATAGTCTGACCGTGCAGATCCAACAAAACCTTTCCCGGCAGATGAGTGCTGCCCATCCTGGCCTGTATAATCGCCACAACCTTAGCGCGTCTCATTAGTCGATCCTTCTTGCATGCCACACGGCAGGGAGACAAAAAAACCCGACCGGCTTCATTGCCGATCGGGTGATAATCCTACGTCATATTATGGCTGTGGGTCAAACCCTATTTGAAAAAGCTAACCGTGGGCTAGTAAACCACAAGTCTTGCGAGCGGCTATGCAGCCTCTTTTGCCGCGGTGTTTTCGCTTTGAACCTGTTTCGGCTCCGCGACCGGCTTCGACTTGGCTTCGGATTTCTTAGCAGCAGCGTCTAGTTCAACGCCACGTTTGATGAAAGACTCGACGGTTTTGGGGCTCTGGCCGCCGATCAGGCACCTGCGCAACCAGCCCTTGCGGGTTTTGCGATACATAATCATCTGCGGGATAGGCCCGCCGCCGGTAAGCTGCTTTCCTAGCTTGCCCTGTTTGTCGAGATTGACCGTAGCATAGGCAACTCTGCTGAGAAGGCCCCGCTTGCGAACCTTTGGCATTACATCTTTCTTCATCACAACACAGGATGGACACCAATCGGCTCCGACCAGAATTACAATTGGCTGACCGGTTTTTTCGGTCTTGGCTCGGGCGGAAGCATAGTCGTCAACGGCAGTAGGGCTGCCGGTTGCACCGCCGGCCGTGGCGGCTAGGATCGATGCTTGTAGAACGGTGGCAAGTGTCAGGCTTGTCAAAAAACTCTCCTTGTTCAGCCAAGACGCCCCAAAAGACGAATTAGCCCAAAAAAGCGGAGGCGCTGGAGGGGAGATGCGGCCGGATAGCATGTGCTGGAGGCCGCCTGCCGTGTCGCAAGTCCGTGCGTACAGCCAGGCCAAGTAGGTGTGTTTGTCGCAAAAGGTGTGGAACCCAGCGATGGTGCGACTATCCTGCAACGCCGGTAACCAGTTATTTTACCTACGGGCTCCACGGGTGCAAGGATCGAGTGGGTAATTTTTTCCGGTTTTTACAGTCACCTCGCCCTCTCCCCACTCTGGCGGGGCATGACCGACAATTTCGTAGGCAATACTGCGAAAGAGAGTGTATCCACGACCACCCGTTGTAACTACCGTAAGCTAAAGCAAAGCGGTCCCCAAAGGCAAGTCGTATAATTGCACACACTTGCGCGTCGCGGTTATTGAGAAAATTGCCGATGATCGAATATACTGGCGTCACATTTTAAACAGACAACCAGGAAACCGGAACTTACATGAGAATTCGTCTTGGGCTAGTTGGATTGGGTGAAGCCTGGCAGAAACGTCACGCTCCGGCCCTGCACGCGCTGTCCGACCGCTTTGAAGTGCGAGCGGTTTGCGAACAGGTGGCCCATCGGGCTCAATATGTGGCCGACGAATTCGACGCGGCCACCGTGGGCGGTTTCCAAGCCCTGATGCGACGCGAGGATATCGACGCCGTGCTCATACTGGCCGACCAATGGTACGGCCCGTTGCCGATCCTGTCCGCCTGCGACAATCGCAAGGCCGTGTATTGCGCCGCCGGATTCGACCTGCCCATCGACGAGGCGGAAACAATCTGCCACCGCGTCGACGAGGCCGGCATCGCTTTCGTAGCCGAGTTCATCCGACGTTACACGCCGGGTACGCTACGCCTGAAGGAGTTGATCGCCACGCAACTGGGTGAACCCCGCCTGCTCTTCTGCCATCAACGGCTGGGATTCAACTGCGAAGATAAAAATCGAAACGGCCGCACGGTCGTAAACTCGCCCAGGCGGGAACTAATTGAACTGGTTGACTGGTGCCGATATCTTGTAGCCCAAAACCCCACCAGCGTGACCGGGCTGATGCATGCATGTCCGGATCAAGCCTCGGCCGATTTTCCGGAAGAGGGTAACGACTACCAAGCCATCACTCTGGATTTTTCCGAGCCGGAAAAACCTGGCACCGGGCCGCTGGCCCAAATTTCGTGCAGCCGCTACTTTCCGGCCCCATGGCAGGAAGCCATCAACTACCGCCCGACCGCGGCGTTGCAAATCGTCTGTAGCCGCGGCATCGCCTTCCTCGATCTGCCTACAACGCTGATCTGGTTCGACGAAGCCGGCCGCCACCAAGAAGCCCTGGATAACGAACGACCCGTCGGCGAGCTACTGTTGACCCACTTCTTCAGAGCCGTAACCAGCCTGATCCGCAACAGAGTAGATCTAGACGACGCCTGCCGGGCAATTACCATCGTGCAACAAGCACAAAAAAGTTCGGCCGAGGGGCGGCGGATTTTGCTGTAAAGAAACGGGACTTCCACAATCCCAAGTCGATTTACCCGGTCGTTTTCTCTAACACCTTTTCTGCCTCTCCTTTTTCGCTTCCTATCTTGAAGCAACCGAAGATTTTATAGCCGCATGGCGTTGCATAGTAACGACTTACGCCACGCAAACGGCCTTTTACTGAGAGTTGCGTGAGCATCACACCCGAGAAAACTCAGGGAAAAAACGCCAACTCACTTGTATACATGCGCGCAGGTATGTATACTTGAAATAGAGATTAGGTTACGAGGCAAATTACGGCGATCCTCGGGATAAACCGCTCGCGTTTGTATCTGAAATTCATTCATGAAGGACTGGTCTAATGATGTCCGTGAGAGTCAAGAGAATACTCTGTTTGGCTTCTGTCTTCGGAGCCTCCAGCACACTTGTGGCGGCTGCCTTGCTGGCCGGCCACTGGCCGGCCAGCAAGGCAGCCCAACTGGACCGATCACTGCAAGAGATACTCCGACAAGTCGACGCCAACGTGTCTCCGCAAAAGGGAGCAACCGAGTCGTACAGTTGGACCGTCGAGGGCTTTGAAATCGGCACCACCATGCGAGAGTTGATCCGGTCGACATTCGAAGCCAGCAACGTTACGTGCTCTCGATCGAAAATCACAGTGTCGTTCGATTCCAACGGCACGCAGTACAAACTCTCGTCCAACGAGCGAACGATGACGGACGAAGCAGGGTTGCGGTTCTTTCACGGAGACTACAGCGAGAACAACTCTTCATGCACGATCAAGGCCTTACGCAAATCGGGCTCGCTGCTGGTGGAGGCATCAGATAAAGACGGCTCACAGGGCAAGACTTTTTCGCAAAACGATTTCGACCTGACCTCAGCCGAAACGCCAACATTATTACCGGCGCTGCTCGGCAGCAAGGGTACACGTAGTGTTCGGCTGCTGGACCTGACCAAAGTCTGTATCAAGCCGGGCACCATAAAACGTCTTGATAACGAAAAGGTCGAGTTTGCCTGCAAGACCTTCGACTGTGACGTTTACGAGATCGACACCCCGCCGCAAATACAGAGATTTTGGATCGCCGCCAACGCCGATTCTTCGCTGCTCCTGAAACAAGTCACAATTGACGCCGACGGTACTTGCGTCATATTGCTCATGAAGCGACGTCCTAGTGTAACGCCGGCTCGCCTTTCTGAAGGAAACTGACCATGAAAGTTTATCTTATCAAAGCCTCGGCCAACAGCAGTTTCAAGCAGTACAAAAAATACATGGGCGCGCCACCACAGAACATTTTTTCCACAGCCGCCTGTACGCCGCAGGGCGTTGAAATAGAGATGACCGACGAAACTGTCGACATGCGTGTGGACTTCCGTTCCGACGCCGACTTGATAGCCGTCTTCATGTCCACGCCCGACGCCTTGCGAGCTTACGAGATCGCCGCAAAGTTTCGCAAGCAGGGTAAAACGGTCGTTTTCGGCGGACTGCATGCCTCGTTCATGCCCGACGAAGTCCTCGAGTACGGTGATGCGGTACTTATCGGCGAAGTTGAAGGGATCTGGGAAACACTTCTGGAAGATTTCGGCAGCGGCCGGATACAACAGAAATATCAGCGCAGCGAGCCTGTGGATTTGGCGACACTCAATCCGTTTCCGACCAACATCATCAAAAAAAGCCGTTATGGCGGATTTTGGTCGGTTATTGTCGGGCGCGGCTGCACTAATTGGTGCTCCTATTGTGCCGTTTGCCCGTTCTTCAAGACGATGCGGTTCCGACCCGTTGAGGATATCGTCAAGGAGATTTGCGACAGTGGAGCTCAATTGGTCGAGCTACATGCTGACAACCTGACCGCCGACCGGGACTATGCATTAAATCTGTTCAAGGCACTCGAGCCACTAAAAATCCAATGGGCCGGCGAGACAACTCTCGATCTGGCCGACGATCCGGAACTGTTGCAGGCAGCGGCGCGTAGCGGGCTTCGCTTCCTGCTGGTTGGTTTGGAAACGCCTTCGCGAGCCGCGTTGGACAAGGCCGGAAAAGGCTTCGTCGACGTCGGGAGCGTCAAGAAGCAGATAGACATCTTCCACGATCATGGAATTATCGTCGACTCGGCATTCCTCTTCGGCTTCGACGAGCACGACAAGAATATCTTCCACGAGACCAACGAGTTTGCCAAGGAGATCGGGCTCGACTCGATACACGCGGTAATCGTGATACCCTTCCCCGGCACGAAAATGTACAAAACGTTGGACAAGGAAGGCCGCATACTCACCAAAGACTGGTCTCAATACGACGGCGCGCATGTTGTGTTCGAGCCCAAGAGAATGACGCGAGATGAACTCTCCGAAGGCACTTGGTGGTTCTATAAACAGACTCTAAAAATGAAAAAGAACTATGTCGGCACAGGAACCTACCCAGGCTTTGACGGTTCGGTTTTCTACGGCTTGAGTCACATCAAGTGGAAAACACTCTTGGGACTCGTTTTTCTGGCTGCGGCTGTGGTAACCAATTGGAATTGGATGTGGGGTGTTTTTTTTCTGCTTTGGTCTTGCGACGCCCTTTTCACTGGGCATGTACACCTGGTCGAACCGATCTCCCGCGAGGAAAACCCCGTGCTTTTCTGGATTATAACAGTAGCCTGGGTCGGGCTCTCCATCGCATCGTTCGTCCCGGATAGTTGGTGGCATTCGACCTTCTGAACGCAACCAAATCGTAATTTTCATCACTACCATTTTAGCACACGGCGAGAGTTTACCTATCATGGTCCGCAGAACCAAGCAAGAAGCTCTGGAAACCAAGGACAATCTGCTGCGGTCGGCCCTGGAGACATTCTGCGAATGTGGATTCTCTCACTGTTCGCTCGCGCAAATCGCCGAACGAATCGGCCTCACCAGGGGAGCCGTTTACTGGCACTTCAAGAGTAAGCAGGATATCCTCTTGGCATTGGCCGAGTCTATGGAAAATCGGGCCGACAGAATTCTGCAACCGCTGTTCGAGCGTGCCGAAACGATAGAAGGTGTCGAAAAACTCGTGCTGGGCTATGCTAGGTTTTTAGCCAACGACGAGCAGTACCGTAAGTACTACTATGTCGCCTCATTCAGGCTCGAATGGACAGACGACTTGGCCTGCATACAAGCCTATTATCAGAAACGCATGAATCGATTTGTTGATCGGATTGCAAAAGTCTGCGATAAAGCCGCAATAAATGGCGAGCTGCGTGCGGATCTGGATATCCCAGCCACAGGCAAAGCTATTTACGCGATGATAGATGGTCTGATCCTCCACTCCATGCTCTTTGAAGAGCAGTTGGATTTGGAAAAGCAGATTGCGTCGGCCATGAACACTTTCATCAGCGGCATGCGAAAACCGAGGTGCAAAAGTCAAAACGCGTAAAAAAAGGGGCGTGCTTTTCACCTCTTTTTAAGGTTCATTCGGATGAACCCTTTTTAAGTATATAAGGCGTCCCTAATGCGCCCCCTATAAATAACACTCCTGCTGCAATGAGCAACGCAATTTGGATAAAAATGGGATGATCGAGATACAAGTAGAGCCATAGAACAAAGGTTGCTGCGGCAACAGATAAGAGGCCTTTTTCGGGGAGAAAAGATGCTGCCAAGAGGAGAGCAAGTGAACTGAATAGAAAAGCACTTGCGGGAAAAATGCCCGCATTGGGAGGTGTACGATAAAAAATCGTGACTAGCGTGACATATCAGAACGCGAAAATACACATATAGAAAATCAGCTTTTTGAGCTGCAAAATGCGGGACTGACTTGCTGTTTTGAAGAAAAACAGACGGCCGATCATCGCCGTCGCGATTAGAACATGCCTGAGGAAAGATCCGTGACGGTGACACCCGCGCCGTGTTTTGCGAAGTAAACCGATGCTTCGCCGCACCCACAACCCAATTCCACAATCCGCTTATCTTTTACGTCCCCCAGAGCCTTGGATATGGCTCTGGTTTCGGGCAGGGTGCAAGCGGTATTGAGTTCGTCCACCAATACCGTGGCAGGATCGACCTGTTCGGCCCAGGCGTCGTGAAAAGACTCTTCGCTTTGCAGTAGTTCGTCGTTCGTTGTCATGAAATCGCCATTCCCGTCATTTACACAATAAACAGAGGAGAGTAATTAAAAACCGCCACAAGCGGCTGGGCTTGACGACACTCCCCCCCCTCCATATTTCGCGTTTATTACTGGCTGCTCCCTTCACACTGCACTTCAGTCGGCTAAAATGTCACGAATTCGAAACTACTGAAATAGGGGCTGCATAGGGAACGTCATGAAATCATTGAAAATCGGTATCATCGGGTTGGGCTTTTGGCCGCGCGAGGCTTATGTGCCTATCCTCAAGTCGCTGGATACGGCCCGCGTGGTTGCCGTGTCGGCGCGAAGCGAGTCGACGCGAAAGTTTGCCTGCGAGCAGTTCGGCGATGAGTTGCAGACGTATGCCGACTATCGCGATTTGCTTGCCGACGAGTCGGTCGAGGCCGTGATGATCGCCCTGCCTCATACGCTGTATACGGAGGTGCTGCCGGCGGCCTTGGCTGCGGATAAGCACGTTTTTTGCGAACCGCCGCTTTCGCATGTGCCGGGCGATATCGCGAACATGCTGGCCGCGATTGAGGCCTCGACGAAGGTCGTGCAACTCGACCTCGAGCTTCGCTATCTGCCGGTGATGGCGGCCGTGAAACGATTGCTCGAAAGCGGGCAGATCGGCCGGCCCATGATGGCCAAGGTGCGGCTGCATTGCGACTGGCGACGCGGCATTACCGAAGAGCAAAATGAAAACGAGCGCGAAGGATTCTTCCCCTGGGTATCGTGCTGGTATCTCGATTTGCTCGACTGCGTCTTTCCCCAGCCGCCGGCGCGGGCAACCGTGACCGGCAACTATGCCCAAGCCCAGCACATGATGGATCACGGCTTCGCCACGCTCGAATTCGCGGGCGGCGGAATCGGACAATACGAATTCTTCCTGCTGGGCTCGAAGGAGGTTTCCATCGGGCTGGATATCCTCACCAGCGACGGCGAGATACAAGTCGACATACCCTCGGGCAAATGGCAATGGCGGAAAACCAACGAGCCTTTCCAGCAAGAACATGATCCGGCCTCGGAACCGGCGCACGGTTTTCAGGGAATGCGAGAAAGCATCGCGGGTTTCGTCAACGCTGCGTTGCAAGGCGAACAAGTTTTAGCCAACATCGATGTTGCCCGCCGAATACACGCGGGGATGGTGGCTTGCATGCTTTCGGAGCGAGCGGGGCACACGGTGGAGGTTGGGAGGTGAGCGATGAGCAGTGAGCAGTGAGCAAGTCTCAAGTCTCAAGGACGTCCAACGCCCCTCGTTGGTTACCCCCCCCCTAATTGACCGTCGTAACGGGTATTTCAGTGGTCTGGATGCGCGGTTCGTGCTAGTTCCCCGGATGGCAAGGATCCCTCACCAAAAAGAGTG
>CAZISU010000163.1:0-9308 GCA_964541935.1 uncultured Planctomycetaceae bacterium
CCATGTCCGTACAGGAAGACCATGCGTTGGTCGAAATCGTCGTTCTTCAGCAGATCAAGCTGAAAAAACACACGTTGGACCTCTTTATTGCCCCGGGAAATCTCTTTATCCCCAATGCTGTTTCTAGGCTTTTCTCAAAAGTCGTCAGGATTGACCAGGGCGATACGGTCTTCGATATCGGCACCGGCACCGGAGTGCTTGGGATTTGGGCCGCACTGGAAGATTCGGCTATAGTCTTCGCTGTCGACCCCGTCGAAGACCACTGCGAGCTGGCCGCTCAAAATGCCCAAACAAACGGCGTTGGACACAAGGTCGTCGTCCACCACGGCAGCCTCTTCGATCCCTTGCCCGAAAACGTGCGGGCCGACGTGATTATCGGCGACGTCTCGGGCATAGCCGACGCGCCCGGCAAGGCCTTGGGCTGGTATTCCGACAACGTACCTACCGGCGGCGGCGACGGCACCGAGGTTGTCATCGGGCTGATCGAGCAATCCCGCAACTGGCTGGCCGAGGGCGGACGCCTCTACTTCCCGCTTGCCATTGGTCTTTCCAACGACGAGCTGGTTATAGAAGCCGCGCAAGCCTGCTTTGGCAGTTTGAAACAGGTCATGGAGGTCTGGTTTCCACTTTCCGAGGAAGAATACGAAATCGTATCCTGCTGCCTGCCCCCGTCGTTGCTGAACAAGGTATGTCGCAAGGGCTCGCGCATGGCCTGGAACGGCCATATCTACGAAGCAACACAACCGTTTAACTAGACTATCAGAAAATTGCCCTTGGCAGATGCGGGGGCAAAACGCTATCCTTCCGCGCTGCAAAATCCCTGCTTCTTTTCCTTATTTTGGTCTTCAAATTCGCCATGGAGGGCGATTCCATGAAGAAACTGGTACTCTTTATTGCGTTGCTGGCGATCTGCGGTTGCACCAACCCCATGCTCGTCGACATCCACAACGGCACGTTTTGCAATTCGACCAACGTCGAGGCCTATGCCAATAAACACGGCATAACATACGGCCAAGCCTTGACCGAGCTGCGTCGACAGTCCGACGAAATCTGGCTGAACGACATCCCCCAGCAGCCAGCGGACAATAACGACGGCGTGGAAAAATTACCGAGCAGCAAGTAATCGTTACTTCTCTTCCAGGGCCGCCTCCAACCCGTGCCGCGCCGCCATCGTGCCGACCGACATGGCTCCGTTGCGGACCAGGATCTGATCGGCTTGCGCTTCGCGCAGGCGGTCGCGAACTGCCAGACTGGGCGGGACGGCTTGAATATCAACAGCGGCCGGCGTTTCCGCGGCCAGACGGCCCGAGTGTACCGCATGTTCAATCACGCGCCGCAACACCTCGCGGTCGTCTTCGAGCATATCGTGTTGCAAGCGCTCGAACATCCGCACGGCCGGGCCCTCGGCCACCATGGTCGAAGAGTAGCTGGCGTTACTGGCGTCGCTGCTCAACATGAACTCGGGCATCACAAGCCGCGCGGCGATTGCCCGCAGTTCGGCTTGCAACACGCGGATGAACTGCCCGGCGTCGATCCCCGCGGCGGGAAACTCATAGTCGGTTCCGCCGAAGGCGTCGAGGATCGTGCCCGGCTCGTAGCGGCGGAAGTGGCTCGACGCGCCGCTGGCCCGATTGGTGACGGTCGCGTCGGCCCCGTCGGCGACGAACTGCTCGACACTTTCGCGGTTGCCGGCATTATGCTTGCGGATCAGGGCAATGGCCGATTGAATCTCGGAGACCACGCTCATGTTTCGCAGCAGCTTTTCCGCCCGCCGCAGGTTCTTTCGCACGGGGTAATAGAGCGGCAGACCGCGTTTGACGTTGGCGTCGACGTTGGCCTTGCGGTGCTGGATGGCCGCGGACTCGACCAGCCGCCCGTCGATATAATAGCCCTGCACGGTTTCCACGTCCGCCGGGTCGGTTTGGATACCGAACGAAGCCGCCGCGTCGTCGGCTTTTTCACGCGGCGTGGCGATTTGCGTGGGCTCGACGAACCGCACGCGCGTGACGCCGTCGGGCGAAAAGAAGAACCGCAAAAATGCCTCGCCGTCGCGGTCGCGGCGCCGCACCAGTTCCTGCTGGCGGCTGTGCCAACGGTTGATTTCGAGGAACTCGTCAATCACTTCTGCGGCAGCCTCGATCATACTTTCGTCAACCGCCGACTGCGGACGCCGCCGCTTGGGAACTACTCGATACGCGTGCCCCGTGCCCACGATGTAGTTGATGCGGTTTTCAACCCACATCACAAAACATACAAGTTGTTTTCACCCGTCAAGACGTCTTCGGACTGGACCCTTCAGAACGTGCTGCTGCGGCTGTACGGGGCTTGTTTGACGGGTCGGCTGTTCAGTCGGTTGCCGTTGCTGAAGCCCTTGAGATGACGCCACGCGGGGCACAGAGGGCCCTTGGGGCAGCAAGGGACTGTGGACTCGTTCGGCTAGCACAATTCACCGGTTGGCTTCCTTGCGAAAACGGGTAAAATACTAAATACACATTGCCGGGTAGGCCGCGACGGTGGCCAAATATGTCGGGTAGGTTGAGCGGGCTTCCTTCAATGCCTAGTATCAACCGCCCGGCTGGCCCGGCTTAAAATTGAAGGATTCTATTGTGGACAAGACAGACCTCCCCGACCTTATTAGGGTTTTCATCGATCAAGTTGACGGCCACGTTTATCAGGTGGGCAATTACACCAAGCACGCCGCCGAACTTTCGGACCTGACCCGGCGCGGCCTTAAGGGATCAGGCATGGATGACATGCTGACAAATAACAACGACCTCCGCGCGGAAATCCTAAATAGTCAGCAAGCAGTATGTTGCGCCATCAAGAAGGTGGCCTCACTCATCGGCCCATCTAAAGCTATCACGCGGAATCTACTGGCGTTTCATGTCGCGGTGGACACCGAGCCAACCGTGGGTGGACATGACACCATGCGGGCGGCGTGGGAGAATCTCAAGCCGGAATTGCAGGTGATTGTTCTTCAGGGTTCGATGCTGGAAGATGACGGCGATTCGCCACCAGTTGACAAACCGCCGGCCGTTGCTGGTCAGTCGCAATATGCACTCAAAGAAGAGGCCGGCACGTGGACAGTGAGGTTCGAAGGAAAGCAGGCGCAATTCACGGATGGGCCGGGAGCGCTGGCGGACATCCATCATATCCTGACGGAATACTCCCAAAACCCTGATTCAAAGATTGATATTTTTGATCTGCCTAGAAACAAAGATCGGTTGAGAGATGGACCGCAAGAGAAAGCAGACGGGGATAAAGCCGCACTGCAAAAGGCGAAAGCAGCCGATAGGAGCGAATATTCCAAGTCCCTCAAAGGGATCTACGACCTAGAGCAGGAAATCAAAGAAATTCAGGATTCCAGTAATCCCGCAAGGCTAGCTGAATTACCCGAAACCGAGGAAGAACTAGCCAATCTCCAGAAGATTCACAATGCTAATTTCGGCAAAGGTGGTAAACGGCGAGACATGGGCAGCGAAAGCGCAAAAGCCGTCGATGCTACAAAAAAAAGAATTCAGCGGTTGAGAAAAAAACTTCTCAGCGACAAGGTAGGGCTCGGATGTCTTGCCGATCACCTGGATTCCCTGGATATAGGCGAGACTTGCCAGTATAAACCCGGCGTGAAGATACCCTGGGATCTCTAAAACTTTCTTCTTTTTATTTCAGGACGCGCTTTGTCCTGAAACGGACGCGACTTGTCCCGCAACATAGGCAGAGGCCTGAGTGATTAGTCCGGTGTACCCAGCACCGGCACTCAGGCCGATCCTAAGCGGAACAAGTCCAATGTCCACCTGTTGTACCACGTTGCCGACCGTGGGCGTCATCGCCCGGGCGACAGGCAAATCTATCCATGCCGTGGAATACGTTATCCGTACCCGCGACATCAAGCCCATCGGCCGCGCTGGCAATGCTCGCGTTTTCTCGTTGGCGGCCGTCCAGCGTATCAAGGGTGAACTCGCCCGCATCGACGACGAACGTGGGGGCAACTCATGATCGCTCCCGCCAAACAGCCCTGCCCCCTGCCCATCACCATCCCCGATCAACTGGTCGAGCCTCCCCAGTCGGCAATTGAAGCCGTCGCGGCGCTGCTGCTCGACGTTGTTGATCGTGCCGGCCAAGAGGAAGTTGAGGTGGTGAAATGAACACGACCACAAAGCTAGATCGCACCACCTTCACGACCTCCAGACTCATGGAGTTCTGCTCCGAGAAAGAGCTCGTGAATCAGACCGGCCACGATAGCGGTGATTGGCCGCTGGTTGTCCTAAAAGAACTGTCAGACAACGCATTGGACGCTTGCGAAGAGGCTGATATATCGCCCGAAATCAATATCGTCGTCAACGACAAAGGGATCACCGTAGCCGACAACGGCCCGGGCATCCCAGACGAGACCGTGGAGAAAATCCACGACTATTTAGTTCGCGTATCCAGTCGCGAAGCATACGTTGCGCCAGATCGAGGCGCCCAAGGGAATGCCCTGAAGACGATTTTGGCCATGCCCTACGTTTTGAGCGGCGATGATCGACACGGAAGGGTGGATATCGCCACGCCCGGGAAGCAACATGAAATCGTCTTCAAGGTCGACCCAATACGGCAAGAACCGAAGATAGAACGGATCACCCGGCCCAGTCGTAATGTAAAAAACGGCACAAAAATATTCGTCCATTGGCGAGATACAGCAAGCGATATTTTGGCCCATCACAAATGCGATTTTTTACAATTGGCGTCTGATTACACATTTTTGAATCCACATCTAACTATCTCGATCGACTGGTTCGGAGAACAAACTACCGTCGAGGCCACCGATCCCACCTGGCGGAAGTGGAAGCCGAACATGCCGACCTGTGCCCACTGGTACAGCCAAGAGGATATGGAACGTTTGCTGGCAGCATACATCACCCACGACCAGGACAACGGCGGCAGTCGCTTTGTCCGCGACGTGGTGAAGGAGTTCCGCGGCCTCTCTGGCACATCCAAGCAAAAGGCCGTGCTCGACTCTTGCGGTATGTCCAGAACGCCTCTTTATTCTCTCTGCGACGACGACGGCATGGATCACAAAGCCGTGGCCGCCCTGCTCGCGGGCATGAAGGATAATAGCGCCGAGGTGAAGCCGTCGGCCCTGGGGGTCATCGGCAAAGATCACCTTCGCCAGCGATTCATAGAACGTGGATGCGACAAAAAGACATTCCGCTACAGAAAGATTCTCGATGTGGATGATGGTATACCGGTCGTGATCGAGACGGCCTTCGCGCTACTGAAGAACGACAACGCGCGGCGGCGAACAATCACTGGTGTCAATTGGTCGGGCGCGATCGGCAACCCATTCCGGAGTCTTGGTGAAGATTATCACGACGGCCTCAGCGCTCTCTTAGAAAAACAAATGGCCGGATACCGCGAGCCCGTTCTTTTTTGCCTACACTGCGCGTGCGCTCGGGTTCGCTACACAGATCGCGGCAAGACTAACGTTGTAATCCACTAGGAGAAGAATTAAATGAAGGGTGAACTATTCACAAAGGCCATTGAATCGGTCACTGACGATTGGCGAAAGCAGCGGCAACGTGAGGATCGCGGCTGGCCCGAGGTTAAGCAACGGCGCCGCCGAGTTATGTCTTGCAACGAATATGAATACTCCACTCGGGTAACTATCACTGACGCTGCCAACGAGTGCATGGAGGCAGCATACATGAAGGCCAGCGCCGGTGGCACCCTGCCAGCAGCAGCGAGGCAGATTATGTATGCAGCAAGACCAACGATCCTAGCTAACGCTCGTGACCGCCACGGCAATCCGCTTCAATTGAGATCTGAGTATTTTACACAAACGCTGCTTCCGGATTACATGCGGGAATTCGGCTGCGAGGACTGGGATGTAGTATTTGACGCCCGCGGTCACCTGACCGAGCCGCACACAAAAAAAACAGTCCCACTCGGCACGCTGGACGTGCGGAGATATTTGCGAAATGCGGCCCACGGTGGAAATGATGATATTTCTTACGAAGAGGTCGACAGGGAATATCCAACGTGCGGGCCCGACGGCAGGTACAGCGCGATCCTATTCATCGAGAAGGAAGGATTTCTGCCGTTGTTCAATGCCGTAAATCTGGCCAAGCGATACGACATTGCGATCATGTCCACCAAGGGAATGAGCGTGGTTGCCGCGCGATCTCTCGTTGAAAACATCTGCGGCGATTTCGACATTCCCCTGCTTGTTCTCCGTGACTTCGACAAGGCCGGCTTTACGATTGCCGCTACGCTCCGCAGGGATACGAAAAGGTTTCAGTTTTCCAAGGACTTTGATTGTGTTGACCTGGGGCTCCGTCTGGAGGATGTGAAGAAGTGGGATCTGTCTTCCGAGGAGGTGTTCTACAATTCTAACCCCCGCAGGGATCTCAAGAAGAACGGCGCTACGCCTGAGGAAATAGACTTCCTACATGAGGGCGGCAGTAAAAAACGACATTATGGGCGCCGGGTCGAATTGAATGCATTCAGTAGTGATGCCTTCATCCGGTGGATCGAATCAAAACTGGAGCAGCAGGGCATTAAGAAGGTGATTCCGGACACGGGCACTTTGAAGGGCGCCTATGCTCGGGCGATCAAAGTCGCCACCGTAAACAAGGCCATCGAAGACGCCCTGGGTGATGCCGACGAGGCCGCCGAATCGCACGTCATGCCCAAGACACTCATACAGCAGATCCGCCGGCGACTAAAAAAGAATCCAGAGTTGCCATGGGACCAAGTGGTCGCTGAAGTTGCGGCAAAGAAGATTAACGAATAAAGGAACACTCAAATGGACATAGCAGACGGATCTGCCCACAAATGCCAATGTGGCACCTCGGGCTCATGCCTGAAATGCCCCGGCCAAAACCTCGACGCCCTCGAAGGGATCGAAGATCGTCTCGCCAGCGACATTAAGCGGCTATCACACATCCCAGACGAGCGTGCGGACCAGGTAGCAGGGTCTTGCCTGCAATCCCTGATCGAGCTCAAGCGAATCCGCCTGGGTATCGACGAGCCATCCGCAAAACCACCAATAAACGAAAGCCTATTATGAAATCTTACGATTCAATTAGTTCCTTTATCAGCGGTTCCGTGTGGGCCATCCTGCCTGCAAAAATGGACGCCATGCTTGACGTTATTGATGCACGCTCGGCGGGCATATCCGTTGACGCCAAGACGGCCGAAATGATGGCGGCGGCTAACCGTCGGGCCATCGCCCCCAGGACGCACCGCAGCGTTGGTGTGCTGCCTGTATACGGCATCCTCAGCCAGCGTATGAATCTCATGTCCGCCATGTCGGGCGGCACGTCTACAGAACTGCTAGGCCGAGACTTCGACGCCCTCATGGCCGATGAATCAGTTGAGAGCATCATCTTGGACATCGACAGCCCCGGCGGGAACTACTACGGCACAATGGAGATCGCCGAGAAGATCCACGCAGCCCGCGGTAGCAAGCCCATCGTGGCTGTTGCTAATAGCATGGCGGCCTCGGCTGCGTATTGGATCGGCACGGCGGCCGACGAGTTAGTGGTCACGCCCTCGGGCGACGTGGGCAGCGTGGGCGTGCTGGCCGTGCATGAGGATCACTCAAGAGCCAACGAGAAGGCTGGCATTAAACCGTCCTACATCACATACGGCCAGAACAAGGCCGAAGCCAATCCCGACGGCCCGCTCAGCGATGAGGCGACAGACCATCTACAGCAGTCTGTCAACCGGGCCGGCGAGACCTTCGTCCGTTCCGTGGCTAAGCATCGCGGCATTGACCCGGCAACTGTACACCAGGCGTTCGGCCAGGGGCGTTGTTATGGTGCGGTAGGAGCCGTTCGCCGTGGCATGGCTGACCGCATCGGCACGCTGGAAAGCGAGATTGACCGGCTGGCGAATGCAAAACAGCGTGCTCGCGGTCGTCGGACGATTGCAACGCAACGCCGCCGGCTTTCCATATTGTCCCAATAAGAAATTGCAAATAAACCAACACCATCCCGCTCGCGCCGGCCGTCGGGAATGGGTCACATCAACGCCGGGCCCAAAAGAGGAAAAATACTAATGAAGTTTGAAATCCAAAACCCCGTGGGCGTGCCCGTCGGAAATTATCGGGCCAAGTTCGCAGCCGTGCGGCGCGTGCCGTTCGATGACGGCTTCGCGGTGCGGTTCATTTTCAATGTGGTCGAAGGCCCGTATGCCGGCGTTGCTGCAAAGCGTCTCGCGCCTGAGTTGGCGTCTCCAACAAACACGACGGGCCGACTGGTTGCTGGGATCACTGGCGAGGTAGTCTCGCCGAAGACCACAGTGGACATCGAACCGTATCTCGGGCAGGTCCACGAGATCGAGGTCGAGGCGATGCCGAATGGCACCGGAACTCGCGTCGCGGCCGTCTCGCCGTTGAGCAGATAACTAACGCTTCGCTACTGGAGCAACGCAACTATCAAAGAGGCCAGCGACCAGATGACCAGCCCCGTCGAAAGTATGACATTCAAAAGACTAGGAATTAGCGAGTGACACGGAAGGTAAACAACTCGAAGGTAGACCGACCTAAAAACACGGTCGTCGGCCACATTAAGAACGGCTTCCTGGCCCGCATGATGCACTATTCGCCGCCGGCGGTCGCTGTTTGGCTTGCCCTGGCAAACCGGGCTGATAAATCCGGATATTGTTTCCCGTCGATCTCAACACTGCAAGACGATACCGGCTTGGCTCGCGCCTCAACCTACAAGGCGATTCGTGAGCTTAAAGAGTCAGGTGAAATTACGGTTGAATCCGGCGGCGGCATGGGCAACCCGTCTAATCATTACCAAATTGTAGGTGGTCCGGGAAATGAACTAGTTCAAAATATGAACCAGTTCAAATCAGAGACAAAGGTAGTTCATTCTGGAGACAAGGTGGTCCGTAGAATGAACTCTAACCATACACAAGAACCAAACACAGTAACCAGACGGGGAAAAACACGCCCGCGATTTGTTCCACCTTCGGTTCAGGAAGTGGCAGCCTACTGCCGCGAACGCAAAAACAACATCGACCCTCAACACTTCGTCGACCGTAACGAATCGATCGGTTGGGTGGTCGGAAAAGCCCGCACGCCAATGAAATGTTGGAAAGCGGCCGTCCGTACTTGGGAGCGCAATGGATTTTCCAACGGCAAGCCAGAACAACTCAAACAGGAAATTCAATATCGTGATATCCGCAAATAGTAAAACTCTCGACCCGCTCGACACCGCGCCGCCGGCCGACGTCGAGGCCGAACGATGGGTCATCGGTTCCATCTTCCTCAGCGTCGACTTGCTCGACGATCTGGCCGGGTTGCGCGCCGACGATTT
>CAZISU010000164.1:0-9285 GCA_964541935.1 uncultured Planctomycetaceae bacterium
GACCAGGAACCGACCCGCCTAGACGAGGCCAAGCGGCGGGCAATTCAAATGATCGACGAAATGCAATCCGGCGATGTGGGCATGGTCGTCAGTTTCTCCGACACGGCCCGCGTCGAGCAGATGTTCACCGACAACCGCCGCCGCCTCCGCGAGGCCGTCGAGGCCATCGAGCCCACCCGCCGCTCGACATCCCTGGGCGAAGCCCTCAAGGTAGCCTCGGGTCTGGCCAACCCGGGCCGCACTTCATACGAAGAAGGCGATATCCAAACGGCCGAGGCCATGCCGGCCACCGTCTACATCCTCTCCGACGGCAAGTTCGACGACGTCAGTAATTTCTCCTGGGGTAACCTCACGCTCATCTACCTGCCCATTGGGCAAACCGAGGCCGCCAACGTTTCCATTCTGGCGTTGAGCGTCCGCCGCCACGAAACGCGCCAAGACAGACAACAGGCATTCGCACGGATCGAAAATTTCAGCAGCAAAGACGTTTCACTAATCGCCACACTGCGGCTCGACGGCGAGGTCATCGACGCCGACAAACGCGATATCGCCGCCGGCGAGGTTCAAGGCGTGACATTCGACCTGAGCTCAACAGATGCGGGCAGCCTGGAACTGTCCATCAACTCCGAAGACGATCTGGCCATCGACAACAAAGCCTACGCCGCAATAAACCAGCCCCGCAAGGCCCAGGTGCTGCTGCTCACGCCCGGCAACGAACCGTTAGAACTTGCCCTGGCCACGCCCCTTGCCAACGATCTGGCCGACATCACCATCGAGTCGCCCGAATTTCTTGGCAAAAAACAATACCGAACCGCGGCCCAAAACGGCAAATACGACTTGGTGATTTACGACCGCTGTCGACCAAAAGAAATGCCGCAGGCCAACACCTTCTTCATCGGCACGATCCCGCCCGGCACTACCTGGTCGGCCAAAGATAAAGTCGATGTGCCCAACATTATCGACGTCGACCCGGCTCATCCCATCATGCAATGGATCGTGATGGAAAACGTCCTTCTGCACGAAGGCACCCCGTTGGTGCTGCCGCCGGGCGCAACCACGCTGATCGACACCCACGCCGGGCCCATGCTGGCAGTCGCTCCCCGCGAAGGCTTCGAAGATGCCGTGCAAGGCTTCATGCTCATCGAAAACGCCGGCGAAGGCGACGAGGCCGGCATCTACGCCCGCACCAATTGGCCCATTCGGCCCAGCTTCCCCGTTTTCGTCTTCAATCTGCTCGACTATCTGGGCGGCGGACGACAGGCCTCCGCCACCACGGGCATTCAGCCCGGCCAAGCCGTAGTCATCGACAGCCCACCCTCGGCCGCAAAGGCCCCCGGCAATAAAATTTCCGTTCACACCCCCAGCGGCAAACGAATCAGCGTCAAAGAATCGCGACCCGGACGGTTTAACTTTACCGATACCGACGAACAGGGGATATACGAAGCCCATTACGATGGTAAACCTTTTCTGCGGTTCGCCGTAAATCTGTTCGATCCCACCGAGAGCAATATCGTGCCCCGCAAGGCCTTTGAGGCCGGCCCCACCGCAGTCGAGGGCCAATCGGGGTGGGAAGATTCGCGTAAAGAATTCTGGAAATGGCTAGTCTTGGCGGGTCTGGTAATTTTGCTCTTGGAATGGTATATCTATAATCGACGGGTTTATCTGTAGCATCCCCCCGCTGTAGTGCTGCACTTGCCATATGCGAGCTATTCACGTGCTCGATAGAGACGTATGTTTTCGCAAATATAATAGCTCTGGCGGCGAATAAGATAATCCAAACGGATTTCAAGAACATCACTGACATTAAGTCGGGTGTGCAACAGATCATGACGAAACTCGCCTCGCCAAAAAGCAAGACGCCCACGGGCACGAAGACCCACGGCACGAAGATCCTGCGCAAAAAATCCTTACCTATGAAACGCCGTCAAAAAACCGCTCGCCAAGAGGCACGCAGCAAACGCGCCGAGCGGAAAAAGGCACGCGAGGAAAACGGCGAGAGCAAGAACGTGCTCAACCGCATCATTGAGCACCGGCTGATGAAAGAAGTCAGCTACGAGCAGTATCGCGACAAGGTCCGCAACGTCTACGACGGACCGCAAGGCGCCATCCTGGCCGCGTGCAGCATGATCTCCCTGCATACCCCGCTGGGCGACCGCATGTTCCGCGAGCGACAATTCAACCTCCACGGCGCCAAGAACATCCTCGATGTCGGCAGCGGCGCCGGTCAGATCGTCAAACACGTTCTCAAATACGCCGACCCCACGGCCGACGTGACCTGCTTCGATCTCTCGCACGAAATGCTCCGCCGCGCACGGAACCGACTTAAAGACGAACGCCCACGTTTCGTTGTGGCCGATCTGGCCTCGCTGCCCTTCGAAGACAACACCTTCGACACGGTCACCTGCGGCTATCTGCTAGAACACCTGCCCGACCCACGCCACGGCCTGGCCGAACTGGCCCGCGTGATGGTGCCGGGAGCACAAATGCTGCTGCTAACCACCGAAGACAATTTCTCCGGCGCATGGACCAGCCGCATGTGGTGCTGCCGCACCTACAACCGCGAAGAACTGCGCCGCACCTGCACCGAACTCGGCCTTCGCTGGGATGAAGAACTCTGGTTCACCAAAATGCATAAAGTCTTCCGCGCCGGTGGAATTTGCGTACGACTCGTGAAAGAGTAGGGTGCGTCCGCGACGCGCCAAGACTTCTCAACGCGTCTCATCCTCTTCACCCGACGCCTTGCCCCATTTTTCCACCAGCCGGCCCCACTCGACTTGTTGCGCTTCGGTGAGCATTTGCATCAGGCCCGCGTACGCACCTTCCAGAATCGACAATCGCTTATCATCAATCGCTTCACGTTCGGCGTCAGAGTCCTCTGACGGCAGCTTCGCAAGTGATTTGTCGGTCTGCTTGAGAAGATGTGCGACATCTATTTGTTGCAAATCGCTCAAGCCCAACTGCTCGGACAGTTTCGAGATAACGGCCAGCACCGCATCGCTCCACGGCGTGATGTTGGTTTGCTGTTTTGCGCGGTCAAGCAACGTTTGCCACACAGCTTTCTGCTGCTCATTTAGCGACGGACGGGAGAACGAAACTCCATCGTGTCGGGTATGTGCAAGAGAGCCGTCCTCGTTCTCGCGTCTCTTTTCTTCGATCGGGTCGAGAGACTCGGCCAGCGATCTCAGCGTCGGGCCGTCGCCGTCCGTTGCCAAGTCCGACTTACGGCTGCCGAAGAGGTGAAATCCCAATGGCGACCATATTAAAAGTGGCAAGATTCCAACTGAAAAAGCAATTGCGATTCCCAAGACGATCCCTTTGCCGTTGAGCGAAGCAGCAGGCCGATGCCACGACGACCAGATCTGAGCGAACCACGATGGCCCCTGCTTCGCTTCCGGGAAGACCTCGCTAACTCGCTTCAACCCCAATTGGCACGCCCCTTCGTCTTGCTCCGCGGCGCTAGAATCCACCACCGCCGGACAATGCGTGACGTGCATGACTTCGACCTCGAAGCACTTATCACCCTGCCGCAGCCGCACCACGTCGCCCACTGCGACCTCGGGCACGTGCTCGATGCGCACGCCGAAACCGCCCGCCGATTCGTCGAATAATTCAACTGGCGTCCATGTCTCTGCAAACTGCATCTCGGCCTCGCGCCGTGACCCGTCGGTCGGATAGCGGTAGGAGTCGCGCAGATTTTCGGCTTGACTGGGCGATTGCATAATAAAGGCGATTACATAATAAAGCGGTTGAGATGTTAGCCATCCTTATTCATAAGTCTAAATCACGATTCGTCTTCCGTATCCACACCCCACCTTTTATTTGCCACTAACCCGTCGGATGATAGGTATAGTCGTTATGAACGCACCCAAAACACTTCGTACCTGCCATATTTGAGAACTACCAGAGATATGCCTGACGTGGGGTATCACGCCACGCCCCCGAGATCGTAAAATACAGGTACGCCGATCCGATCAACCTGTTTACTCGAAGTAACACCCACCAGCCTCCCGAAAAGGGTGCTGCTGCCTGCTCGTCAGCCAGTGCTGAACGACGATGTGTTGAAAGGACGTTATCCCACCAATGAACCATTCCACGCGACGTAATTTTCTTAAAACCTGCGCAGCCGGCGGAGCACTGGCGGCCCTGCCAGCCGGATTGACGGCCGACGAAAAGGCCATCATCCCAAATCCCTCTCCCATCAAGCCCATCCGCGGCACTTGGATCAGCGTTCTCTGGAACGACGACCGCCATTTCTACTGGAACGAAATGTGTCGCGCCTACACGGCCGACCAATGGGACGCGGCCGTTCGCGACGTGGCCGAGCTGGGCATGAAGTATCTGGTCCTACTGGCCGTGGGACTAGATGGCGAGGCCTTCTACGACACACCCATCATGCCCAAGGTCAAAGGCCTCGTCTGCAACGACCCCATCGGCGCCATGCTCACGGCGGCCGACAAGTATGGCCTCAAGTTCTTCATCAGCAGCGACTGGTACACGAACATGGGTGACAAGTCCATGACCGGCAAAAAACTGATGAAGATCCGTTTTGACATGATGGCCGAGCTAGCCGAAAAGTACGGCCACCACAAAAGCTTCCACGGCTGGTACTGGCCCAACGAGGCTTCCATCCGCCCGTACTTCGCCGAATATTTCATCCGCTACGTGAACTCGTGCACCGCCGAGGCGCGACGAATAACCCCTCAAGCCAAAACGCTAATCGCCCCCTACGGCACCCACACGGCCATCTGCGACGACCGCTTCGTAAAGCAACTCGAACGGCTCGACGTCGACATCATCGCCTACCAAGACGGCGTCGGCTGCCTCCGCCCCGGACCGGAAAAAATCGTCAAAAACTACGCCGCCCTCCGCAAAGCTCACGACAAAGTACCCCAACGGAAACTCTGGGCAGACGTCGAGACATTCGCCTGGGAAGGACCGGAAAACCGCCAAACCAGCCGTCTCATTCCCGGCCCCTTCGACCGACTCGAACGACAGCTAGAAGCCGTCTCGCCCTACGTCGACGAGATCCTCATCTACCAGTACCAGGGCCTTTTATCCAAACCAGGCACAAAAGCGCCCGCCGGCCCGCCCGATGCCCAGCGACTCTATCGCCAATACCGAAACTGGCTCGAGCGAAATCACCCCAATATGATTCGCGACCAACTGGGATAACCACGGAGTCGCTTCTGGCGCAAATCCAGCCCAAATATCTACCCTTGCAGACGAAATTCCCTTGACAGCACCCAGGGAAAGAATGTTACACTGCGAACAGTCGTTTTCGAGAAAACCGGCCACTCCCACAGCCCGCTGCAAACAAACTTACCAAAACTCCTTTCCATAAGGACCGCCTGCGCATGTGCGAAAATTGCTCAAAAGGTATCGATCGTCGTCAGTTTGTCGTATCCAGCACAGCCGCGCTCGGCGCCGCCTCGCTAGCTGCAACCGCGGCATCCGCGGCTGATGAAAAATCACCAATCCCACCGCGCGAGAAAAAACCGGCCGTCGTAAAGGTCGTCTTTTTATATCCCCGCTTCGAAGATTGCGACGCCGGCACGGCCGAAGTCAGCCCCGTTTGGCAAAAGCAGCATTGGCATCCATACCCGGGCCGGCAATTCAAACACGACGAGCAACGCGCCAAGTTCGCCGAAAAAATCGGCCAAATGGCCAAACGCATCGGCATTCAAGCCGATTTCCATCCCGGCCACCTCAACACTTCGGCCAAAGCGCGAGAATTTGCCGCAAAAACCAAGGCCCAAGCCCCCGACGCTATTCTCGTGGTATGCCTCAGCGACGCATGCGATAAGTGGTCGTATGAAATCATAAAGACGGCCGGCGTACCAGGTATCATGTATCTTCCCACGGGCGCCAGTCATCAACTTCCAGCCGACTACCTGCGAAACACCCCCGGCTTGCATTTCATCAACGCCATTGAGAACTGGGACGAAATCGACCGCTCGCTTCGCGCCGTCCATGCGAAGAAGATGCTCGCGCAAAGCCGCCTGCTACGAGTCGCCGGCCAAAAGCAGGGCCAAGCGACCGACGATCTGCTGGGTTTCGAAACCGCATACGTGCCCGCCGAAGAATACAACAGCCTCTTCGATTCCATCAAGCCGGACGAAGCCATGCGGCGCGAAGCCATGGCCTATAAAAAAACCGCCACGCGGATCATGGACGTCACCGACCATTATATCACCGATGGTTTTCGCGCTCACCTCGCGGTGCAAACGCTTCTCAAACGCTACGGCGGCGACGCGATTACGATCAATTGCCTTTTCCTCCAGCATCGCAAACCGTGTATCAGCTTCTCGCTTCATAACGGCAACCTTACCCCCTGCGGTTGTGAAAACGACCTCAACGCAACGCTCACAATGATGCTCGGAACCCACCTCTTCGGTCGCGGCGGTTTCCAACACAATCCCGGATACGATTTAACCCGCAACCAATACTTCGGCACGCATTGCACATGTGCGACCAGGCTGCAAGGCCCGCAGGGCCCCGCGCAAGACTACCTCCTTCGTCCCTTCTTCCACCATCTTCCCGAAACGGCGGCCCTGGACGTGCAATGGACACCCGCCTCGCCGCTCCTCTTGGCGAAGTACACGCACGGCAAAGAACCCACCATCCACGCCTGGACCGGCAAGGTCGTCGAGTCGCCCAAATCCCCGCCCACGGGCGGCTGCGCCACACGCGTGCTAGCCGAGTTCGACAAAGTCGACGACGTCGCCGACACCTATCCCGGCAGCCACCCCATCCTCTACAGCATCGACCCCGGCGAGGCCCGATGCCTGAAAATCTTCGCAAAATTGTACCAGGCCAAACTTTTTGGAAATGTCTAACAGCCCGCCAACTTAATTAAGGCGACGCATTTTCGTCCACCCCAAACACCCAATACTTATGCCCGTTGCTAGCCGCCGCGCGAAGTCGGTCCCTTAAACTGGGCGGTTTTGAATCGTGTAGCAGTTGCACGATGTCGGTGATGACCGTGTCGTTGTCGCCGTAGTAGGTGTGGCCCAGCAGGCTCGTATCGATGCCCGAGACGTCTATCGTATCGATGCCGGGCACGACGACCACGTTTTCGCCCGACTCGCCCGCGCGAGGATAGCCGTGGATCTTCTTCGACACAACCAAGGCCCCGTCGTTCGACGAGGCGTAGAGCGTTACACGCTTGGCTGTCTTCACAATGGCCGGGGCAATATCGTTACGGAACACGTCGGCGTCGATGTCGGGCGCGGTCAGCAAAACCTCGTTGAACATGGGCAACTCGGTCGGTTTAAGCTTCAATGATAAAAGTTTCAGCGCCGAGGTAAGAGCCCGATTTCCCATACTGTGGGCAATCAGATGGACCTGCTTGGCCCCGGTTTTTTTGGATATGTCGGTGATGAATTCTTCCAGATGTGGAACGGTCCAGCCGACACTGGCTTCATCGTGGATATAGCCTAGCAGATCCCCCTGCGAGGGCCAGCTATAGAAAATGGCCGGGCCGTCGAAGTCCAGGTCGTACTTCAGTTGCGCCGTCCGCAAGGCCGCGCCCTCGAACGTTACGTTGAAGCCATGCACGAAAACAAACGCCTGCCGTTCGGCGCTTTGAGATACGTCGCTTTTGAGCTCGGCGAAAAACTTGTCGGACGCCTGCGGCTCGATGGCCAGCAACACGACGTGCCGCGTCGGGTCTTCGTTGAACTCGAACTTGAAAACCGAAGGCCGTTCCAACTCGCCCACTTTGTGCTCCTGAGGGATGCTGACTTCGCAGGTCCCCATCTCGAGCGTGCCGCGTGCGTTGCCATAGGTCCGTTCTAAGTGCGTCTCTTGCGGCTTGGTGTTGCGCGAGATCAGCATCATGCAGAAAAACAGACCCGTGGTGGCAACCGCGCCCAGCAAAAACAAAATTATTGCGAATCGCTTCTTTTTCACCGCAATCACGATCAACATCAAGATCGAGAAAACCAACGCGGCAATCGTCAGGTATCCCCACGGAACCGCGCCCAGCTTCGTCCACGGCCCTTCATCCTCGGCCGCCCGATCGGTGCCGTAAAAAACCTTCACCGTCGTATAGCCGGGCTTGTCTTTCGTAATCGCCGGATCGCCCGCAGTTGTGCCCGCGTTTGCCTCTTCTCCGGTCGCGCCGCTGGTCCGCGCGGCTGTATGACGCGGCGGCAGCGCGGACGTGTCGGGCGGTATCAACTCAGGTCCGGGCAGTGCGCTAGGAAGTGGCTCAGCCTTGAGTGCCTTGGGACGCACGAGCCGACCGGAAGCCGTCTTCGGTACTATTTTCGGCACTGTCTTCGGCACGATCTTTGGAACCGTTTCCGGCGGAGTCGTTTCCGCAGCGGTTTCTTCCGCCATGTCCACGTCCGGCGGAACCGCCTGCTCGCCGACTTGCTGTTTGGAATCGGGGCTAGACTTGGGTGCCGCAGACTCTTCTTTTTGAGCCGCGCAACCTTGTAAAAGCGAAAAGGCGATAATCGCAACAGCCAGTTTCTTCAGCGTGTCATCCGTGGCCGGCATGGTGGAAGCTCCAAATATGGTCCGACGATAAAGCGTTACGCCACAAAATTAGCAGAAACACCGCCATGCCTACAGCCCAGAACGTTCGGGGGGAGCCGTTAAAACCACAACCAACCCCCCATCGGTATGCGCACCAGCCGTATTCGTAAACCCAATGGTCAAATCTTCCCCGTCCAACGAACGAAGGCTATTATAGAGCTGTAGGTAAATATAATTTTACGAGGAGGAAAATGGGCATTCGATTCCGCTGCCCCAACGGGCACAAGCTGAATGTCAAAACGTTTCAGGCCAAAATGCGGGGAGTTTGCCCTTATTGCGGGGCAAAATTCACCGTTCCCGCTGAAAGTACGGAACCACCTTCCGATAAAACAGGCCCCGATAAAACGGGTAACGCGGAGCAAATAGATGCAATAGGCGAAACGGGTCAACCAGCCCCCCAGCCCGCCGGCCAAGAAACGCCCAACCCCCAGCCGGCCACTCCGCAACCAACTCGCGGCAAAAAAAACGCACCCAACCCATTGGCCGAAGATCCCCAGGCCCTCTGGTATGTTCGACCGCCCAGCGGAGGCCAGTTCGGACCGGCCGACGGCAACGTGATGCGCGATTGGATCAAAGACGGCCGCATCACGGCCGACTCGCTCGTGTGGCGTGAAGGCTGGCAAGATTGGGCCCAGGCCGTCACCGTCTTCCCCCGTCTGGCACTGGTGCGATTCCCGCAAGACGACGATACCGCCAAAAAACCGCCCCCGCCACCTCCGCCGCAAAAGCAGCAATCCGCAA
>CAZISU010000165.1:0-9246 GCA_964541935.1 uncultured Planctomycetaceae bacterium
TTCGAACCCCCGACTTCTGGAACCACAATCCAGTGCTCTAACCAACTGAGCTACAGCCACCACATAGTAATCAAACTAACAAATATTCGTGTGCGGACAAGCCCCACCTCTCAAATTGCCTAGATCGAAAAGTCGCCCGCCAGATCAGCAGGACATGGGCGTGTAAGCAAAATCTTTCGGAATCGCAAAATTATGGCGTAACTTGGGTCCAGAATCGTCGTTCGGGGCGAATTTTCAGTGGTTGTCGGCCGAATCTGACAACTCGTCCGCCGCAGCTTTGTCGTTTCTCTCAGACAGATCATCGTCGTGTGACATCATTTTGACTAGACGTTCGACGTTCCCTCTAGAGGCCGAAACTTTCCCGGACATAATTGCGAACTGGAACCCCCAAAACAGGGCCACCAAAAACGCTAACAGCCCGGCGTAAAAGATCGGGCCGCGTTCGCCCATAAACCACCAGAAGTACATGAGGATTCCGCCGGCAACCAGTCCGATGCTGGCGACCAGCAACTTGCTGCGGGCGGCGTGACGGAATTGCCGCTTGGCGTGGCGGTTAATGGCCGTTTGTGCGGACACGTTCGCCAGTTCACGCATGGACGAAAGGCTCATTCCCCGCTCGGGGGCCACGCCGCGTGGCGAGAGATCCCTGAGCTTTTCTTGAGCAGGCTCGGAATGCTCGCCCAGGGCAGCGGTTTGCTCTGTCGGCTTGGACGCGGTGTCCCCGGCTGCGGCACTAGCCTGTTTAGCCCGCTTGGCCGGCGGGGGCGGGCTGGGCTTGCTTTTTCCAGCATCTTCCACCGCGGGGCCGGATACCGAACGCACCCTATCCATCAAACGCGACATGTACGAATCGAGCGACTCTTCATTATTGTGTTCATCGTCGTCATCATCTGCGAAGCTGACGGCATCTTCGGGCTGCTGCTGAAGGTCGCTCGCAGGCGCCATCTCCACTTGCTCCCGTATTCCCGGCTGCGTCAGATCGTCATCCACGGGCTTGGTGCCCATCCGCTCCAAAATATCATTCAGGTTCACTGGAGCTTCGCTAGAAATTTCCGCCTGCGGAACTTCTTTCGCCAGTGAAACCTCCTCAGTCTGCGAAGTTTCTTCCTCTTGCGGAGTCACCTCCACCCGCTGCGGCTCGTCTTTCCGTCCGGCTTCCAACGCGGAGCGAGCTTCGTCGAGTTCCATGCGTTGGTCCAACAGGCTCGCTTCCTGCCGATCGATTTCCTCGGAATGTTTGCGCAGATGCTGCTCGGTCTCAAGTCGTTCGGCATCTCACTCCTCGCGTTCGTGTTGAAGAACCTCTCGCTGCTTTTTCAATTCGGCCGTTTTCGATTCGAGTTCTTCCGTGTGTTGCTGCAATTGCTGCTGCTCGGAAGACTCTGATTGGCCCCCGCTACGATCAGCATCCCACTGCTCACGTTCCTGCCGTAGCGTTTCCGTCTGAGTCTCGAACTGCTCACGTTCCTGCCGCAACGTTTCCGTCTGAGCCTCGAACTGCTCACGTTCCTGCCGCAACGTTTCCGTCTGAGCCTCAAACTGCTCACGTTCCTGCCGCAGAGTTTCCGTCTGAGTCTCGAACTGCTCGCGATCCTGTCGCCGCGTTTCCGTCTGAGCCTCAAACTGCTCACGCTCCTGCCGCAGCGTTTCCGTCTGAGCCTCGAACTGCTCACGCTCCTGTCGCAGCGTTTCCGTTTGAGCGTCGAGTTGTTCGTGCCCCTGATGATGCGTTTCCGTACGAGCCTCTATCTGCTCGCGTTCCAGATGTAGCTTTTCCTTCAGGTTTTGCAACTCGGCAGTTTTTGAGTCGAGGTCATTCTTGGCCTGGATCAGTTGTTGCTGTTGTGAATCCCGTTCGGTTTCCCATTGCTGGCGCTGCCGGTCGAGTTCCGCGCTTTGCGATTCTCGATCATGCTCCCACTGCTCTTTATCCGCAATAAGGCCGGCTCTATCTTCGTCGAATCGGCTAGCCGTCTCTGGCAAGGCCCCATTCTGAAAATCTTCTTCGGAGTCGCTCAGAACATGTGACGTGCCCGTGTTTGACGTGCCCGTGTTGAGCACTTCAAATTCGATAGGTCCGATTGTGAGGCGATCGCCTAAGTTCAAGGTCGCATCGGAAAACGATCGTCCATTGATGCGGGTGTCGGGGGTCCAACAGCGGATTACGGCGCCATTTTGTCCTCGCATAATCAGGCAGTGGACCGGCTGCACGCCCCGTGCGTTTAGCCGCAGTGTGCAGCTTCGAGCCGAGCCGATCGTGCATTTGCGCGAACGCAGCCGAACGATTTGTCCTCGGCGAGCCGGGCTACAAACTCGTAGAACCAACTCGTCGGTCGAGGTGTCAAAGTTTTCGATACCCTGCTCAAGTGTCGCGGTTTCGGTCGCTAGAACCATTTTCTACTTACCTAATTCAGTCTAAAAGGACCAGGATTTCCTGATAGTGCGAGGATTTGACGCCGCCTGCCATGCGGGGACACCAAGACCATAAGTCCCCTCGTAGATTTAGCTTACGGTTTGCATCGAGGCAAAATGGGGAACTCACTGGCACCATATCAGGGGCGGTTAGAAAAAACGGCTGTATATCTGTGCCGGTTTTGTCGATTATCCGTTAGCGGAACTATAGTCTCCCGGCAAAACCTATCGAGGTTACGTCGGTTCACGCGGTTCCGTCGCCCGAGAGGGGGTATTTTGCAGCGGTTTTTTCGAACCGTCCCCGACGGCGTGCGTATTAGTGTTTGGTTATTGTCATTGCGAGCAGTTAAAAAAGGCCCTCGCAATATGTTTCGTAATGTGAGCTGGAACCAAGGGGGTTCGCCAACGGCTTAACTGAAGGGGGGCATTCCTTCAGCCTTAGCCCAAATCGGACACCGCCAGATCGGACACCGAGGTGTAGGTATCATGTCCCGCAAAGAAGCGATCCTGAATCTGCGACAGGTGCTCATCCAGCGTCGCGACGCCTTGCGTCGAGTGCTGGCCGGCGACCTGAGTTCGCTGAAGGAATTAAAAGGGCAAGCCGGCGGCGATGTCGTTGATGCCGCCTGTGACACGGTTCAAGACGAAATTAGTTCGCAATTGGCCGAAGTCGAGAGCCGCGAATTGGCGTTAACAGAAAACGCCCTGGAAAGAATGCGCGAAGGACAATACGGACTTTGCGAAATGTGCAACGAGCCCATCCCCATGGCCAGGCTTTCGGCCCTGCCATATGCGACCTCGTGCATCAATTGCCAACGAATTGTCGAAAAACAAGGCGTCGACGCTCGTGCCGATGCCGACTGGGGCCGACTGCTCGACCAGGGCACATCGGACAAAGAAGCCACTATTAGCGACATCGAACTCGATGTTTCTTAAACTCAGCCTATAAGGATAGATAGGTCAACAATTAGTAGCCCGGGGCAGGGATGCTCAATCGGGATTGTCGAACCGGCATGCAAACATGCCGGTTCGTCTTCCCGCAACAGCAATTTTTCAACCTCTTCATTGGTTGAGTATCTCAAGGAACCCGCAATGTCCGACCGTTTTTCGGCCGTCTCTACGACGAGCCACTTCCCTGCCCGAATTCTCGCATCCGTAGCGAGTCTTATCGTATTGTTCTCGGGCGTATCATACGTCTGCGCTCAATCCGCGACCGTCAACTCCGTCATTCTTACCGGTTCGGAGATCGGCGGCTTGGCGCCTTCGCAAAAACAACGCGATGAGCTCTACGACACTCTCGCCAAACAAACCCAGTGGATGCAGCACCAATCGGCCGTGCTGCGCACCGTGACCAAACTGGTCGGGCCGTCGGTCGTGCATATTGAAGCCAAGCTCGCCGATGCAAATAGGGGACAAATCGAAGAGGCCGGCTCGGGCGTACTGCTCAAACGCAACGGCCGCTTCTATGTGCTCACAAACCGTCACGTCGTCCGCGGCGCAGCGCCGGCAAACGTCCGCATCAAGCTGGCCGACCGACGCTGGATCGGAGTCAAAAGCATACTCCGCGACAAAAAAACCGACGTTGCCGTAATGCAGGTCGACGCATCCAATCTGCTCGAAGCCAATATCGGTGACAGCGACCAGATGCAAACCGGCGATTTCGTCCTAGCCATGGGCAGCCCCTTCGGGCTTAGCCATTCGGTAACCTTCGGCATCGTCAGCGCCCGCAACCGCCGCAATCTGCAACTCGGCGACCCCGACGTGGAATTCCAGGATTTCCTGCAAACCGACGCCGCCATCCACCCCGGCAATAGCGGCGGACCGCTGGTCAATCTCCGCGGCGAGGTGATCGGCATCAACACCGCAATCGCCAGCCACTCCGGCCGCAACGAAGGCATCGGCTTCGCCATTCCCACCAACATGGCTATGAAAGTCGCGCAACAATTGATCGACAAGGGCGAAGTCGAAAGGGCCTTCTTAGGCGTGAAAATCGACTCCGACTTCGGACATGCAATGGCCGCCGAAGTCGGGCTGCCCAGACCCATCGGCGCCCGCATCACCAGCGTCACCGCCGACTCGCCCGCGGCCTCCGCCGGGCTGCGCGTCAACGACGTAATTCTGAAATTTGAAAACATGCCCGTCGACGATTGCGCGCATCTGGTCAACATGATCGGCGTCACCCCCGCCGACACGCCCGCCGAACTGGTCGTCTTCCGCGACCGCGAACAGATCATAATCAACGTCAAACTCGCCGCACGGAATTAACAAAGGGATTCAGCCCACCGTTAGCGGCGGGGCTTGTCCCCGCGATACAGTCTCGTAGAGTGCATTCGTGGTAAAACGCTCTGTTTATCGGCACATCCAGCGCGAGCAAGTTCAGCGGCTAACAATCTGTAAAAGAGCCCGGCCATGGACGCCCCATGACCGGGCGAATAATCACTCTCTCATTTTTCAGATATGCCTGAAAGCCTACGGCGTCCGCGGCAGATCCTTTTTGGCCACGCCTTCGACCACTCGCAGGTCGCCGTAGAGTACCTGATAGGTTTCGCTCCCCTTGGGCTTGAGCCAGAAGATGACCTTCTCGGCGTCGCCGAGTTTCACGCCGTCGCCGGCGTAGTGCCAGTCTTTTGATGGCAAGGACATCAATATCCCATCGACGCGCCCGAGCTTGCTAGTCGTTTTCGTCAGCGTTTCTTCGTCGGTCGTATAAGGATCACCGCCTTGTCTGGCGTTATCACCGCCATGTCTGCTTTTCGACCCTGTAATCCTCGGGCGGCGTCAGATCGAACAACGACTTGTCCAACTCCACGCCGTACTCGAAATCCTTCATTACAATCGTGAGGCTCTTGCCGAGGGTAACGAGGGGGTACTTGTACTCGACAAGCATGGGCAACTTGGTCTTGGGATCGGCCCAAATCTTCGTCTCAGCGATTCCATCGGTGATACAGAAGCCAACTGCCTCTTTCCCGTCGATGGTTCGCTTGCCCAACGATTCCGTATTCTCCTCACCCTGTTGGGCTCTCTGGAACTGTTTTCGGAACTTGTCGAATGTCACGATCGGTCGGTCGCTTATAGGCTTGTTCTTCCAATCGTAGACAATAGCTAATTTCTCGCAGAGAATCAGCGAGATGGATCCTTTCTTTTCCATGTCGAAAATCATGATCGTGCTGGGCATTTTCACGCCCTTCACTTCGATTCCTTCCATTTCAACCCGTTCACCTGCCGGGGCCAGGAACAGACCTTTCGACTTTTGTGGGGGTATTCCCTGGAGCGTCGTGGTCATTTTAAACCTGGCCGTGCGAACGCTTGCAAACGCCTTGGCCATGTCGGCAAAGGCCAGGCTTTGACTGCCCGGCGCCAGCCAGGCAAACAGGGCGCTGCAGGCAACCAGCAGCGAAGCGGCTATGGCGATTTTCTTGATCATCTTCATTTCTTTAATCCTTGCCCCTAACCTAAGCGGGGCTGTTGACGTGTCCGAACTTGGTTGATGATCGGCAGCCACAGCAGCTGCCATGATACTGGCAACAAGCTCGTCCGGCGGTCCGGCAGGAACCTCAGCCTCGCGCAGAGCACGGGTGGCTTTATCGAGTAAATCGTCGTGATTCGAATTCTCTTGGTTATTCACGGTGATACCTCCCTCTCAAGATCCCGCTTGCAGTCGAACTCGACGAGCAGTTGCCGCAACCGCGTGCGGGCCCGGTGTAGCAAAGCAGCCACGGCATTCGTGTCGATGTCGAAGCGTTGGGCTATCTCCTCGTAGCTCAACTCATCGAGCCAGCGGAGACAAAAAGCTTCGGCCTGCCGCTGCGGAAGGTCGGCCAATGACAAACGCAGTCGATCGGCCAAGTCGGCCGCTTCCGCCTCTTGCCTAGGCCCCGGGTTTCGGCTCAGCAAAACCTCGGGATCTGCCAGGGGCTCGCCGCGTTTTCTATGGCGATAGCGGTCTCTAAGCAAATCGATGGCTCGTGTGGTAGCCAACCGCCCGAGCAAACCCGACCAATCGCGCACCGGCTCTCGCTGGGCAATCTGGATCGCGTCCATGAACACCCGTTGAAAGCAATCGCACGCATCGGCGTCGTTGCCCAATAGTCGGTAAGCCGTCCGCCACACCTTCTTGCCATGTTGGCCAACGACCTCATCCCAATCAGTCATGCCTTGGTTACCTGCTACTAGTCGCGGTTCACAGAGCTAGTCGAACCAAACAGCAGTTGCCTTACGCAAGATTTTGAAAAAGTCGAGAAATTATTTGTATGCAGTCAGGGCACTATACTACTTCGGAAAAGAGATTTCCGCCCAAACCGGCTTGTGGTCCGACAATGGTTTCTTTAATTCAATGATCCCGCCGGCGGTTGCCTTCGCTCCAGAGGATGGATTGTAGAAGATGTGGTCTATGACCCCGCCTCGAATCTTTGGCTTGATGGCGTTGTAAGTGAATTGCCCAGCCAGGTCGATATCCAGATCCTGCCAGGTCGGTCTCATGTCAGAATTCATGATCGTGGCTATGGCTGCATCCGAGACTAGGTTATTGAAGTCCCCCACAACGACAACCCGTTTCACCTTTTCTTTGGGCAAAACTTTCGTTGCAAGTGCATGCGCATGACCGTCGTCTTTGCCCGAAGCGCAGATGTGAAGTGAATAGAAGGCGACTCGCACACCTCTAACGCTCGTCACGGCCCTGACCGCGGATGCCGGATTCCAGCCGCGTTTGACAGTTAAGACATGCTCCTCTTCGCCCTCCAACGGCGTTCTACTGAGAATCGTTTTGTATTTATCCTTGTGATTCGCCGAAGACACTTTTCCGACGTAGGCATATTTCATACCGAGAACTTTGCCCACACGCTGCGTCCAATCGCCGTCAGGAGCTTCGCAAAAACCTATGATGTCCAAATCATACGGCTTGAACATCTCCCCGATCTGCTCCGCGGACGCGTTCTTACCAAACTCCACGTTATAAGCAGCAACGCGTAGCGAAACCGCTTCCGCGCCCGCATATGCGACAAGGCTCGTCCCCCAAACGCATATAACCATACAGACGCGGAATAATTCAGTTCGCATACTCATACCGCCTCTCGTTTTCACCGCTTAATCAACGGCACGAACTTCCGCTCCGTATGGCCCGTAAACAACTGACGCGGCCGATGGATGCGGCTGTTCGTCGAAAGGTGCATCTCGCGCCAGTGGGCGATCCAACCCGGCACCCGGCCCAGGGCGAACAGCACTGTGAACATGTTCTTGGGAATGCCCATGATGCGGTAAATGATGCCGGAATAGAAGTCCACGTTGGGGTACAGCTTGCGTTCGATGAAGTACGGATCGGAAAGCGCGACTTCCTCTAGTTCGTGCGCCAGTTCGAAGAGCGGATCTTCGCCGCCGTACTTCTCGATCAGGCGGTTGCAGACGGTTTTGCAGAGCTTGGCCCGCGGATCGTAGTTCTTGTAGACGCGGTGTCCGAAGCCCATCAGACGGAATGGATCGTTGGGGTCTTTTGCCTTGTCGATGTATTTGCCCAGATTACGGCCGTCGGCACTGATGTTCTCGAGCATATTGATGCAGGCTTCGTTGGCCCCGCCGTGCAATGCGCCCCACAAAGCACAGATGCCGGCCGAAATGGCCGAAAACAGGTTGACGTTGCTCGATCCCACCATCCGCACGGCCGAGGTGCTACAGTTCTGTCCGTGGTCGGCGTGCAAAATCAGCAGCAGATTCAAGGCGTTCACAAAGTCGACGTCCATTTCGTACTGCTCGCTGGGCACGGCGAACATCATGTGCAAAAAGTTCTGACCGTAGGTCAGGCTGTTGTTGGGATAAATAAACGACTGCCCGATCGACTGCTTGTAGCCGAAAGCCGCGATCGTGGGCATTTTGGCCAGCATACGATAGATGGCCGCCTCGGACTGAATGGGGTCGCCCGGATCGTTGGAATCCTTGTCGTAAATCGCCAACGCGCCCACCACGCTACTGAGAATCGCCATGGGATGCGCAGACGGCGGGAAACCGGCAAACAACGTCTTCATGCCCTCGTGCAAAAGCGTATGGCGGCGAATGTTGGTCCGGAACGTCTCCAACTGGTCGCCGGTGGGCAACTCGCCGTAGATCAGCAAATAAGCCGTCTCGGTAAAATCGCAACGCTCGGCGATCTCTTCCACCGGATAGCCCCGATACCGCAACACGCCGGCCTCGCCATCGACATAGGTAATCGTGCTCATCGTCGAACCCGTATTGCCATACCCGTCGTCGAGCGTGATATGCTTCGTCATCGGGTATAGCTTACTGATGTCGATGGCCCGATTGCCCTCGGTACCCATGCGGATGGGCAATTCATAGGTCTTCTCGCCAAGCTGAAGCTTCGCAATTTCGCTGGATGAACTCATGTGTCGTCTCCTCTTATTTCTATTTCCAAGTTATTTGCTTTTTCATGAGGGCTTATTATGGACATTACACCCGTTAGCGGCGGGGCTTGTCCCCGCGTTCTGCCCTTTGCCCTCTATTCAAATCCACGCAGTGACGGTTCGAACATACGACCACTTGCAGTGGTGATAGTAGTAGCGAAAACCACCCACCGTACTGTAACAGCACTCGGCCATTTCGGCAATCGGGGGAGGCAGTCGGGAATCGCAAAGTGCTTGGCAGTAATATGTTAAGGCGATTTATAGCCTGTTAGCCGAGCCGCTTGCGGCCGTGGGGAAAGCCTTGTTTTTCGCCCGTGCGACGCTTGCTTACCAGCAGGCTCTGTTGAAAAACACAAGTTAGAACTATATGGAACGCTAACCCTGGCTATCGCGTTGCTCGCGAATCTCCCGCTCGAGTTCGGCGATTCGCTCGATCCGCCGGGTG
>CAZISU010000166.1:0-9222 GCA_964541935.1 uncultured Planctomycetaceae bacterium
GTCTCGTTTTGCTTGCCTTCTTCGACGGTAATAACGCCGTCTTTGCCGACCTTGATGAAGGCCTCGGCCAAGACACTGCCGATGGTCGGGTCGTTGTTGCCCGCGATCGTGGCAACTTGTTGAATTTCTTTTTTGCTCTTGGCGTCGACCTTCGTGGCCATCTTCTTGATGGCGGCCGAAACGGCGTCGGATCCTTTGTGGATGCCGCGCCCCAGAGACATGGGATCGGCGCCGGCGGCGACCATCCGCAGGCCTTCACTATAAATTGCTTCGGCCAAGAGAGTTGCAGTCGTCGTGCCGTCGCCGGCAACGTCGTTTGTCTTGCTGGCCGCTTCTTTGACCAATTGCGCGCCCAAGTTTTCGTAAGGATCGTCGAGATCAATGTCCTCAGCGACCGTAACGCCATCCTTGGTTACTTTCGGCGCGCCCCAACCCTTGTCCAATACGGCGTTTCGTCCACGTGGACCAAGCGTACTGACCACGGCCCGAGCCAATTTCGACACACCGACTGCCAAAGGCTGTCGAGCTTCGTCTTCAAAGACCATCTGTTTTGCCACAGCGGATTCCTCCTGTTGCTGGCGAGAAATACGACATCACCCTGGCCTTTTACAATAAACCAATACCAGGGTGCTAATATTAACAGCTTAAACGGGTGGTCGGCCAGCCATAATTGGCAGCCGTCCCACTTTTAGAACCCCCTTTAATGCAACCCCCGTGCCAACGAGCAAGAATACTCGTAAGACTCCTTATGATAGTCACTTACGACTATGGAATATTTACAACAAAGGATCCGCCAACCGAGATACAGCGTGCAACATGCCATTTTGGCAGCCGCGAGGGTGAGGAGTGCATGAAGGGATGCTCGTATTCCTCACGCTCCGCGTGAGGATTGGCGCGGCGCTGCTTTAGCTTACAATCTGGCTCCCATCATCAAATTGCGAGCACTTTTTTGGGTATGGAGTCCCAGGTGCGGAATGTAATGAAAGAGACGGTTCCGGCCTGGGACCAATGCGGCAACCGGCGATTGATTACCGAATACTGCTGATTTCGGTCAAACGCTTGAAGCTGAGATTTCTTGCCCATGCTGCCCCTATGTACGCTTCAAACTCCGCATGAGATTTATATGTACTCCTCACGCTCCGCGTGAGGTTTTTCCGCGAAAAACGCAATAGCTCCCTCCCCAAAATACATCTGCAATCATACCACTAAATTTTATTGCTTTCCATTGGTTGAATAGGGAAAGTCGAGCAGCTTTTACCAGAGGCTAATGTATGCGGACTGTGAAGAGTGCGTGATTTACTCATATCCCATTCCTCACGCAGAGCGTGAGGAGTACATGGGCAATACACCCGTTAGCGGGGCTGCAACCTACAACCAATACACCCATGGCCCAATTTTTGCTCTTAAAGTAGACTCATTAGAGTTACACGCCGAGCAATCAAGATTAAGCAATCGGGCCGAAACAACTATTTTCATCCCCTAACGACACATGCCAGCCAACCTGACACTGCAATATCTGAAGGCCGAGGAAGAGTATCGGCGTGCCGCCACGCCCGACGAGGAATTGAAATGCTTGCAGGTGATGCTTAGCGAGATCCCTAAGCATAAGGGGACCGACCACTTGCAGGCGTCGCTGAAGACGAAGATCAGCAAGATCAAAAAAGAGATTGTCGCTGAGCAGAAAAGCGGTAAACGCAGTCGTGGTGTCCGTATACCCCGGCAGGGGGCCGGCACGGCCGTGATCATCGGCGGTCCAAACGCCGGCAAAAGTCAACTCTTGGCAAAGCTCACACGGGCTACTCCAGAGATTGCGCCTTATCCATTTACGACCCGCGCCCCCATGCCGGGCATGATGCCGTGGGAGGATGTCGCCGTCCAATTGATCGACAACCCGCCCATCACGGCAGATTTCATCGAGCCCTTCATGTACGGACTGATCCGTTCGGCCGACCTTGTGCTTTTTCTTCTGGATCTCGGTTCAGACGACGGCATCGAACAATTCCAAGAGACGTTCGACCGCCTGAGCGACACGAAAACGCGGCTGGCGAAGGAGTCGTATTTAGACGAAAACGATGTCGGCTTATCCTACACACAGACGCTTCTGTTGCCAAACAAAATAGATCTCCCCGACGCGGTGGCGCGTCTCGAGTTGTTCCACGAGCTTTGCGAGGTTGATTTTTCCGAATATCAAATCTCAGCGCAAGAAGGCACCGGCTTGGAAGAACTTGCGGGCGAGGTCTTCCGCCGTGTGGACGTGGTCCGCGTTTACACGAAACTGCCGTCGGAAAAACAACCCGACATGGAGCGGCCCTTCACGGTCAGACGCGGTCAAACGCTTCTCGACCTGGCCCGACTGGTTCACAAAGACTATGCCGAGGGACTGAAGAATGCCCGCGTTTGGGGCTCTGCCGTGCATGACGGGACCACGGTCAAAGGCGATTACGTTTTGCATGATAAAGACATCGTTGAATTGCATATATAAAAATGGAAAACGCAGAGATATCCGAAACTCTCACTAAAGTCGCCGATCTTCTTGAATTTCAGCGGGCAAACCCATTTCGCATTCGCGCCTATCGTAGCGCCGCGCGGGCCGTACAGGAATTGCCGGATACGATTGAGAAAATCATCGAAGATCCCGATCAAAAACTGACCGATATCAGCGGCATCGGCAAGGATCTGGCCGAGAAGATCACCACGCTCTCAAGCACCGGATCGCTGCCAATTCTGGACGAGCTTCTGGCCGAAATCCCCGACAGTGCCTTGTCGATTTTACGTGTGCAGGGCCTTGGTCCCAAGCGGGCATCGGTGCTTTACAACGACCTGGGCGTCAATTCGCTAACGGTGTTGCGTCGCGTTTGCGAGAACCATCGGGTGCAAGCCATCAAGGGGTTCGGGCCGAAGATCGAGGCCACCATTCTGGCCGGGATCGATTTCGCCGCCGATGCCCAGCAAAAAACGCTCTGGGCCAAAGCCGACAAAATCGTGCGGACGATTCTCGAACATTTTAAAGACTGCAAAGCTATCAAGCGAATCGAACCGGCCGGCAGTTATCGCCGTTCGAAAGAAACGGTTGGCGACTTGGATTTTTTGGCGATTGCAAAAGATGTGGACGCGGTGATGGACCATTTCGCCGCGTATCCGGATGTGGCCGAGGTCATGTTGCGCGGCGACACGAAAATGTCAGTGCGGCTCAAGAGCGGCATGCAGGTCGACCTGCGCGTTGTGCCGGCCGAATGTTTTGGAGCCGCCTGGCAGTACTTCACCGGCTCGAAGGAACACAACGTCGTCGTGCGTGGTTTGGCTAAGGATCGCGGGCTGAAGGTCAACGAGTATGGCGTTTTCCGGGGCAGCGAGCGGATTGCCGGCCAGACCGAAGAGGACGTTTACGCGACGCTCGACTTGCCCTGTTTCCCGCCGGAAATGCGGGAAGCGCGTCGCGAGTTCGATTGGGCGGCCGCCGGTGAGTTGCCCAAGTTGATCGAGGTCGACGACATCCGCGGCGACCTGCACATGCACACGACTTGGTCCGACGGCAGCTCGACCATCGAGGAGATGGCCACGGCCGCTAAGGCTTCCGGGCTGAGCTACATTGCCATCACTGACCACACCCAGCGGGCGGCCATTGCCAACGGCATGGACGTCGAACGGATCAAGCGACAGTGGGACGAGATCGACCGACTCGACGAACAGTTTCACGGCATTACGATCCTCAAGGGCGTAGAGGTCGACATCCTCGAACGTGGCGGGCTGGATTTGGACGACAAGATGCTAGCACAAGCCGATTGGATTATCACCAGCATCCACTTCGGACAAGACCAGCCCCGCGATCAGATCACCAAACGGATTGTCGATGCGCTGGAAAATCCTTACGTTTCGGCGCTGGCCCATCCGACCGGTCGGATTATCAACGAGCGAAAAGCGTATGCCGTCGATATGGATGCCGTGATGGAAACGGCCGCACGCAACGGAAAGTTCCTCGAACTCAATTCGCGGCCCAAGCGATTAGATTTGGACGACGTCAATTGCGCCAAGGCCAAGCAACACGGCATTATGGTTGTGATTTCGACCGACGCGCATGCTGTGGATACGCTCACTTCATTGAAGTTCGGAGTCCGCCAGGCCAGACGCGGCGGGCTCGGCAAAGACGATGTGGCTAACACCCGCACCTGGAAACAGTTACAGAAGTTGCTAAAAACCGGACGCTGAACGAGCACAAGGTTAGCACATGACGGGCGAAAACAAAATTCAACCGCAGCGATTGCAGGCCGCATACGAGACGGCTCGCCAAGAGTTGCTCGACGCTCGCGAGCCAAACGGGCATTGGGTCGGTGAGCTATCTAGTTCAGCGCTTTCCACAGCCACGGCCCTTAGTGCGCTGGCAATTGTGCGGCGCGAATCGAAAGTGGAGGCCGCCCGTCAATACGATGATCTCATTCGCGGCGGAATCGAGTGGCTGGCAGCCTGCCAGTCGCCCGACGGCGGTTGGGGCGACACGGACAAAAGCCGCTCGAATATTGCCACCACGATGTTGGTTCACGCGGCGTTCGAACTGGCCGATGCGACGCGACAACATGCCGACGCGATGCGAGCGGCCGATGGGTATATTGATTCGCAGGGCCATGTCGACGGACTGCGGCGTCGTTTCGGGGCCGATAAAACCTTTGCTGTGCCCATCCTGGCCAACTGCGCCCTGGCGGGGCTGGTGCCTTGGAGCGAGGTCTACCCGCTACCGTTCGAGGCGGCCTGCATGCCGCAGGCAACTTTCCGCTTCCTGGGACTTCCGGTGGTCAGCTATGCCATACCCGCCTTGGTGGCGATCGGGCAGACGAGGTTTTTCCACCTGCCGCCACGCAATCCGCTGACCCGACTGCTCAGAAAACTGGCCCTGTCGGGCAGCTTGAAAACCCTGCAGCGCATGCAGCCGGCCAGCGGTGGCTTTCTCGAAGCCGCGCCGCTGACAAGCTTCGTAGTAATGAGCCTGGCCGCCTCGGGGCGTTTGCATCATGAAGTTGTCCGCAAAGGCGTTGAATTTTTAACCTCCACGGTTCGTCGCGACGGCTCATGGCCGATCGATACTAACCTTGCAACTTGGGCGACAACACTGGCGATTGGTGCTTTATCACCAGACGAAAAACACTGTGACGAATGTTTGCAATGGTTGTTGAGTTGCCAGCACAAAACGGTTCACCCCTTCACAATGGCCGCGCCCGGCGGATGGGGCTGGACCGATCTCAGCGGAGCCGTGCCCGACGTTGACGACACGGCCGGTGCCCTGCTGGCGCTTTCTGTTTTTCATAATACACGCTTAAACGACGGGCAGACCGCCGAGGCCCAGCGAATTATATCGGCAGCAACGGCCGGGATCGAATGGCTATTGAAGGTGCAGAACCGCAACGGCGGCTGGCCCACATTCTGCCGCGGTTGGGGCAAGCTGCCCTTCGACCGCAGCGCCAGCGATCTGACGGCCCACGCCCTGCGCGCGTTGAAGGCATGGCAACCAACTCTGAAAGCTTGGCAGCAAACGTCGGAAGTTTCAGATACGTCGCTATTTTTCGCGGCAAAAAAAACCACAAGCGAGGTGGTAGCAAACGGTCGAAGAAATCTTGCGAACACAGCTGTATACAATGCAGCAGCATTTGACAAAGCAATCGCCCGGGGACTGCGTTACCTGGAAAGTGCGCAACGCGCGGACGGAAGCTGGACGCCACTTTGGTTTGGGAACCAATGCCACGCGGATGAAGAAACCCCCATTTACGGCACCGCCCGAGTGCTTATGGCCTACCGTGACCTGGGACTGATGGACACTCGCCCGGCCCGGCTGGGCATCGATTGGCTTGCCGCCCAGCAGAATAGCGACGGTGGTTTTGGCGGAAATTTACGCGATCATTCCAGCGTGGAAGAAACGGCCGCGGCCATCGAGGCCTTGTTGGCGGAAGTTGGAACCACAACGGGGGGTACGAATAAGCCGTTGCAAGCTGTTACGGATAAAGGACTTAGGTGGTTGGTAGAGGCCGTCGAGCAGGCTCGCGTGGCGGAAACCTCACCAATTGGTTTTTACTTCGCCAAACTATGGTATTATGAAAAGTTGTACCCTTTAACGTTTGCCACCGCGACGTTGCGGCGAGCGGTCGAAAATAGTAAGAGGTGACACTTGCCTAGTTATCCTGAAACGCGAGACGTACATTTTGGACAAAGCTAGCGGCAAACATCGATTCACTGATGCAAACAACATCGATATGAGCAGCCCAGCCGATGGTATGTCTGCCGATGGCGGCCCAGCCGACGCGTCTGACGACATCAAGGGCGTGCCCACCTCGCGCGAGATGCGCGAGCGAATCCGCCAGCGTGCCATCAAGTTGGCGACGGGGCTGGACAAATCGCAGCCGCTTGACCGCTATGCCATCGAAACCCATTCGCGACTTATCCTGGAAGAATTGGGCATCGCTGAGGCCCATCTGGGCTGGGCCATGGTTGCGGTGGGAACGGCTTTCTGGCGCGACCAAGTGGCGTCCACGCCGTACCATCGTCGCTTACTCCTGTTGCCGCATTGTCTCCGCGACGCCGAGCGTTGTCCGGCGCGGTTCAACGAACTGGGCTTGCTTTGTCGCGACTGCGGGGCCTGTCGCTTGATGGAACTCCGCAGCCGGGCCGAACGCCTGGGCTACAATGTGCTGATCGCCGAAGGCTCGCCGGTTGTGATGCAAATCATCATCGGCGGCCATGCCGACGCCCTGGTAGGCGTTTCCTGTTTGAACGTTTTGGAACGTTCGCTGGAAAAGATCATCCTGGCGGGCATCCCCTGTATGGCTGTGCCCTTATTGGCCGGCACCTGCCGCAACACGACCACCGACGAGGATTGGGTCCGCGAGATGATCGACACGCCCTATCGCCCGGCGTCGGTGCAAACGCGAACCTACGTTCACTTGCTGCGTTGCGCCAAAAACATGTTCGAGCCCAAGGAACTGGACTGGCTCGTGCCCCGCACCCGTAGCCGTCCGAGCCCGTTGGCAGAAGAGGGTGCATCGGAAGCTGCTCTCTCGAAACAAACTGCCGACTCCTTGTGCGAACTCGACCCCTTGGGCTGCACCGAGGCCCTGGCATACGATTTTCTGCTGGCCGGCGGCAAGCGTGCCCGACCGTTTGTAACCCTCGCGGTTTACGACGCCATGACCGGCGGCCGCGCGCGTGACGGCGACGGGGCCGAGCAGCTCTCACGCATTCCGGAATACGTCAAGCGCGTGGCGGCGGCCATCGAAATTTTCCACAAGGCCTCGCTGGTCCACGACGACATCGAGGACGAAGACCGCTTTCGCTACGGCAAGCCCACCTTGCACCACCAGTACGGCACGGCCACGGCCATCAACGTGGGCGATTACCTGATCGGCCTGGGCTACCGCCTGGTTGCCGAGCAGCGTTCGCGTCTTGCGGCCGACGCGGTCGCCGACATTCTGGCCCAACTGGCTGATGCCCACACTCGTCTGGCCGAAGGCCAAGGCGCCGAGCTTGCTTGGCGCGACGCCCGCGACAAATGCCTCACGCCGCTGGATGCAATTAAAATCTACGCCCTGAAAACCGCGCCGGCCTTCGAGGCGGCCCTCTATGCCGGCATCCGGCTGGCCGGTGCGGCCGATTCCTATCGCCAGCCCATCGGACGTTTCGCACGTCATTTGGGCGTGGCCTTCCAGATCCTCAACGACCTGGAAGATTGGCGCATCGATCGCTCGAACAAACGCGGCATCGGCGGCGACGTGCTGGGCGGCCGCCCCACCGTGCTCTGGGCCCTGGCCTTGCAGGAATCGGAGAAGGGTATCCGAGCGGAACTCGAATCGCTACTGGAGCAGCGTTTCGAAGACAACGGCAATGGAAACGAATCTTCACCACACACTGCCACGGTCCGCCGCGTGGGGCAGATTTACGACGAGGTTGGCGTCTTCGAGACGGCCCGAACATTGATCGAGAAGCATCATCAGCGTGCAAGGCAAGTGGCCGACGAGATCCAACCCGAGGCTCTGAGATATCTGTTGCATTATCTGGCCGATAGTATCCTTGTGCGCAACGGGGCGTAGATTGCTGGACGAATGGATATGCCGTACCTCGGTGACCTCTCAATTCGTTTGGCAGGCGGAGCAACGATTTTTTCAGACAATTTCCGCCGCCGACACTTGGCGTATATCCTCGCAGAGGCCAAACCCGACGGCGGCTATTGCGGTCGACAAGGCGACAGCGACCCCTATTACACAAGTTTCGCCCTGCGCTGTCTGGCGATGCTAGGCGGCTTGGATTCAGAAATCGCCGCCCGCACGGCCACGTTTTTGAAAAGCCGAGATACGCAAAAGATGACGAGCATCGATTTCTTCTCCTGGCTGCTGAGCGTGGAACTGCTGCGTCTGGTTGCCGGAGTAGACGCGTTCGAAGGCAGCGACTTGCAAGCGGACGGACGCGAACGAGCCACAACGATTGTCGCGAGCATCGACCGCTATCGGCGGCCCGACGGCGGCTATGCAAAATCGCCCTCCAGCCCAACCAGCAGCATCTACCACACATTTTTGGCCCTAGCCTGCAAGGAACTGTTCGCGGGTCCGCTAGATGCCCAACTCGAAAAGTGTGCTGAAGACGACCTTCGCCGGTTGGTAGATTCTCGGCGTCGCGACGACGGCGGATTTGTCGAAATCGCCCAAATGCGGCAAAGCGGGACCAACCCTACGGCGGCCGCCCTGGCCATCTTGCGTATCGTCGGCAGTCACCACGATCCGGCGCAAAGTGATGCCGAAGAGTCCGCGGTCGATTTCCTGGCCGCTATGCAAAGCGGCGAAGGCGGTTTTCGAGCCAACACGCGAATTCCGGTGGCAGACCTCTTGAGCACTTTCACAGCCTTAACCGCCTTGCAAGGATTGCTTGACGAGAACGAAAAACCATTAGCCGATGTAGTCGACCTTGCGGCCGCACGACAATTCACAGACAATCTGGAGATGCCCCAGGGCGGATTTCGGGCTGGTGTCTGGGACGACCAGCCAGATGTGGAATACACGTTTTACGGGCTGGGAACACTCGCCTTGCTAAACGCGAAAGGATTCAGCCAACATGGGTAGCGCCGGCCAGCTTCTGTTTATCGAGCGATACGCCCATCAGTTTCACGGCCCGTTTCTGGAGACCGGCTCCAAAGATTATGGTAACACCCAGGATCTGCGCACGCTTTTCGCCGCACGACTCGATTCAGACAAT
>CAZISU010000167.1:0-9211 GCA_964541935.1 uncultured Planctomycetaceae bacterium
CTCGGCCGCGTCGAAATCATAGACGGGCGTCAAGGGGCAGATCCAGTCGATGTTCAACTTTTTCATTAGTTGCGGATCTTGATCCACTTTGGCGGTGGTCATGGTGCGGATTTCCGGATAACGCTCTTTAATGGTGCCGAAATATTCGCGGATAATCGGAAAGAAATCCGTCTTCAATTCATCGAACGTATAAAGGTAGGCCCGTGATGCCAGTCCATGTTCTCGCAGTCGGGCAACATAGGGATCGAGCCGTTCGATCAGCTTCTGTTTGAACTCGGGAGTATACTTCGACGCCGGGCTGTTACATACCCAAGTTCGCTTGCCGCGAGGCTCGACCATGTTGAGCACATTGAACGCGTTGAGCCCTCGATCCTTGTAGTGTAGCAAGTCTTCTATCTGGGGCGGATCGGTTCGCGAAATGTCGTCTGGGTTGAGGCGGTGGCGGAGCATGAAGTCGCCGAATTTTCGACGCATGTGGGGCGACAGCGGCCGACCGTAGATCTTTTCCAAGAATCCGTCCATCAGGGCGAAGGCCGTTTTGCAGTGACTCTGAACCGGTAAATCAAAGCCGAAGACCGTCGCATGGATCTCGACCTCGGTCGGCGGCAGATCGCGTGGAATGATCTTCAAGCGTCCGATATATTCACCCGCTTTCGTGCCCGGTGGGGCATAAACCGTCACCCACACCGCCTGCGTAAAGCTGGGGCGGATGTCGAACTTCTCGACGGGCAAGAGCATCTCGGGCCACCAGCCGGGGCTTGCCTCGGGGTCTTTCGGATGCGGACGCAAGTTGTCCACGCGAACATAGCCGACCTGGTGCCACTGAATATGTTCGGCCCCGATGCGGCTGCCTTGTTCCGCGCAGACCAAATCGCTGGAGTCTATCGTGATATCGCGCAGCGTCCTCTGCTCGGCCGTGCGGAGTGCAATCTGAAAGCTTTCGTATTCGCGCCCCGCCAGTGAAATATGTGCGCGACGACGGTCTTTTTCGCTTCGTTTGTTTTGCGGCGGAGTCGCGTCAGGCATCAGCCGGCGCATGCTACTTTCGGTCCAGGCCATATAGGGCCGGATCGTGGCGGAGGACGACAGTCGCACGGTTTGTGCATGGCGAATTGTCTGGCCTGCCGGATGGTCGGTGGCGGTGATTTCCAACTCGTAAGTACCCGGCTGGGCCTTGTCGCCGAACCAATCGAGACGGACGGGCATCTTGTGGCCGGAAGCCTGGGCCGTCGGCCGACCGTCGCGGCGGAGGGTCGCCTGCCATTGGGACGGCAGATTCGTGTTAGCGAAAACTCCCAAAGTGCCTTGCCCATAAACGTCGGAGAGTACGCGCAGCGAGCGAAAGTGAAACGGGGCCAGGCAGACTTCCAGATCGTCGAACCACACGCTGCCTCGACCATTGCGGAGAAAAACATAGACGTCCATGCTCTTGACCGGTTTGGTGACGTTGATGATGTGCTCTGCGTGTTGCCAGTCGTGAGTGCCGTGCGTGAAGGCCGCGATTTGGCCCCACAGAGGTGTTCCGTCGGCGTATTTCAGATCGACATAGATGTTATAGTCCTGCACCACCTTTACGTTTTCGGCCCGACTCCAAGCGGAGATGCGAATGGCGTGCTCGATGGGCGGATCGAACGTGATCGTCTGATGAGCGGAGGATGTGTCGGCGACGTTCTCGTTGGAGAATCGCAACGACTGGCGGCCGCTACGAAATACAGATTGATCGACCCCGGCTCCCTCGCCCCGAATGGTCCAGCCCTTTGAGTTTTCGAAACTCGGTGATTTTAGCTGATTGACGCACCGTAGCCGAATGATTCGCTCATCTTCAGCAGAAGACTTTTCGGACGTGCCGAACGCAAGTGCTAATAATACTAGGATCAGACGCGCAGCGGTTGCACGTGACTGTGCGATGAAAGCACTTCGGGCTAGATGCATGTTTGATCTTCAGGCAGGGCAGATTAATACGCACTGCCGCCGTTATTGCGGGGCGGGTTGCGGGGCTTGAAAAGATCGCTGATCTTGCCGGACGAGACGCGTGGCTTTCGCTCCGCCTTGACTTCGAAGCCTTTGTCGCCGCTGCCGTAATGCAAAACGTCCGCTTCGCGTTTCCAGCCCATCAGGTCGAGCAGTTTTTGTAGCGAGATGGGTTCGACGCCGAGCTCCTGGGCCCGGGATTGCATCTTGCCGTAGTCTTCGAGCTGATCGGCCGTCTTGCCGTCGGGCTCGTTGCCCAGCACCAGGTAGCGGGTGTTGATGCCGATTTTGCCTTGGCGTTTGCCGGCGGGGTCCATTTTGGCGTCGATGACGCCGCCGTTCATTTCGATCAGAGCGTGCAGACGTTGCGTATCGTCGCGTCCGTCGCTGTCGAGTTCGACGACGCCGGCAATGGCGAAGTGCAGTTTCTCGCCGGGACTCCAGACGGGGCTGTTGATCTTGTCGCCGGGCATAATGGGGTCGATGTGGCTGTCGTTGACGATTCGGCCCTCGGCTAGGTGGTTGCCCAGGATCTGCGTGATTTCGATGTTGGCCTTGACGGAGTTTTGGGTAACCTCGCCGGCGTTGTTGGGATAGACGCTGAAGCTGGTCTGCGACATGAGCGAATCGGCCCGTCCCAGGTTAACCCAAACGGTCTTGCTGGCCTGGTTGATCCAGCGGATCTCGCCGTCGAACTGCTTGGGGTCTTTGTTGGTGACTGCTTTGAGCTTTTCGTTAGCTTGGGTAAATTTATCCCTCACCTCTTTAAGTTTTTTCCCCAGCGTATCGACTTGGCCTTGCTTGGCAGACAAGGCCGCATCGTTATTTTTCCGCACGTCCTTCAGATCGCCGGCGATCTTGGCGGCTTCGGTTTTCATGCGTTCGCGGTCGCCGTTGAACTTCGAAATCTCGCTCTGCTTTTCATCACCGGCCGTTTTGGCAGCGCTGGCAAAGGTGTCGAGTTTGGGCTGTGTAACGCTGTTGCGAGCTTCGTTGAAGGTTTTGAGTTCCTTGACCGACGCCATTTCGCTGTCGAGCAACTGGTTCTTCTCGCGCAAGGCTTTGGACATCTGTTCGAGCGTGCCGCGATAGTTGCGAGTTTCTTCGGGGAAGGTGGCGGCATATTTGATCATGTCGGCGCCGGACTGGTCGCGGATACGATCGATGTCGTCGGTTTCGGCGAAACCGATCATCTTTTTGAGTTCCTCTATTTCCTTGGAGCTATCGCGCACGGCGTTTTCGGCGCGGGTGGCCGATTCGGCGTTCGTCTTGGCCTTTGCAGAGGCCTTGGTTAAGTTGCTATGAAACAAAAACGCCATCACGCCGAAGAGGATCGTGGTGATCACGAAGAATATCAAGGCGATCTGGAGACCTTGGTTTTCGCGGGCCATGTTTTATATGCTCCTTGCCGGCAACGGTTTTTCACGGTCGGTACGCCGGCCGGTAAACACGTTGAATTTGCAGTATGTTCCAGTGGGAGGAGTGCCTCTTCCCAATCAAAGAAGACGAATGTATGCCATTTAAACAAACGGCCTTAGGTCGATTCTAAACAGACATAAAACTACTGTCAACGAAAAACACCCCCCGGTCTGGGCAAACGCCCTAAATATCCCCGACAGCCTTGGTGTACTTAGTGTTAGATTTTCGCTAATCCGCATTCTGCGGTGGGGTATTAACTGGTGAAGCAGTTATGTAGGCTGGGTCGTGACCCGGCGATGGTATAGGCAATGGTATATAGGTGGCCAACCCGGAGAAGTCATGAACCATACTAAGGGCGAAGCGCAAGCGAGGGGGGCTGTGTTTCCTTTGCTCTCCTCGCTTGCGCTTCGGGTTAGTATTTTCACAGCCCGGCCTACGGGGCTGAGCCAATCGCACATTGCCTGGGACTACCCGGTTTTTCTACCGCCTGCTAGGATGAGGGTGTTTGCTCTTCAGAATAAGGATGCGGGGATTTTTCATGACCGATCAGCCGATGCTCCCGGGAATGGATCCGGAAGACGACGGGGGGGTAGATTCTAAAACCCAGTCAAATTTGACACAGCCAACCCCTGAGGTGGAAACCACTCCACCTAATGATGGTGATTCTCCCCCGCAGCCGGAAGATAACGACTCTTTCGAGGCGGTCGCTGCTAAAAAAACTCTCGCGGGTAAAACGGTTTGGGTTTTAGACACCCATTCGCTTTTGTATCAGGTCTTCCACGCCTTGCCCGAAATGACCAGCCCGGCGGGCGAGCCTGTTCAGGCCGTGTTCGGCATTCTCCGCGACGTGTTGGGGTTGTTGTCCGCGCAGAAGCCCGATTACCTCATCGCTGCGGTGGACATGCCCTGCAAAACGTTTCGGCACGAGATTTATGACCGCTACAAGATCCAGCGGTCGGCCATGCCGGAAGATCTGGTTTCGCAGATTCCGCTCATTCATAAGGTGTTCGGCGTTCTGGGCGTACCGGTTTTGGGCATCGAAGGCTTCGAGGCCGACGACATCCTGGCCACGGTTGCTCGACGGGCAGAAGAGGACGGCGGCGAGTGCATTTTGGTCACCAGCGACAAGGATTGCCGCCAGTTGCTCACCGATCACGTTCGTGTTTTCAGCATCCGCAAGAATCAGATGTACGACGCGGCGTCGCTGGCCGAAGACTGGGGCATCAGCCCGAATCAAGTGGTCGATTTTCAGTCGCTGGTGGGTGATTCGGTCGACAACGTGCCGGGCGTGGCGTTGATTGGCCCCAAAATCGCGCGTGAGCTGTTGGGCAAATATAAAACGCTCGAAGGCGTTTTGGACCACGCCGGTGATATTTCCGGCAAGAAACGCAAGCAGAATTTGCTCGAAGGCCGCGAGGTGGCCATGCTCAGCCGGCGGCTGGTGAGGCTCGACGCCAACGTGGACGTGGACCTGGATTGGTCGGCCGCGCGGGTGTGCGGCGTCGATCGGCCGGCATTGCAGGAGATTTTCGACGAGTACGGATTCCGCCGCCTGGCCGACCAACTCGACACCCTGACCGGTTCTTCGGACGACGAACCGCCCGAGGTCAACGCCTGCTATCATCTGGTCGACACCCCGGCCGCGCTGGACAAACTTGTGGCCGAAATGATCTCGCAGGATCGGATATCGATCGACACGGAGACGACCAGCATATGGCCGCGTTGGGCCGAAATTGTGGGCTACAGCTTCTCTTGGAAGGACAACGAGGCTTGGTACGTGCCGGTTCGCGCGCCGGCGGGCGAGCCTTGTTTGAACCCCGACCGCACGCTAGCCGCGCTGCGTCCGGTGCTGGAAGATGCGGCAATTGAAAAAGTCGGACAGAACCTGAAGTACGACATGATCGTGCTGCGCTCGGCTCGATCTCAAGAGGATGATTTTCAACTGAGGGGCACGGATGAAGAGCCGGCGTGCGAAGAATCGGCGGGCATAGAAATGACCGGTGTCGGTTTCGACACCATGGTGGCCAGCTATCTGCTCGGAGCCGGGCAGCGGAACCATAACCTCGACGACCTGGCCAAGCGTTATCTGAATCACACCACCACGAAAATCGACGCACTGATCGGCAAGGGCAAGAACCAGAAGCGTATGGACGAGGTGCCCGTGGCCGCGGTGGTCGACTATGCCGGCGAAGACGCCTTGGTGCCGCTGTTGTTGCGGCCGATTTTGCTCGAAGGTCTCCGCGAGGCGGGGCTGGAAGACCTAATGGTCGAGTTGGAGATACCGCTGATCGATGTGCTGGTCGAAATGGAATACAACGGCATAAAGGTCGACCGCGAGCGGCTCGAAAAGTTGAGCAAAAAGTACGGCGAGCGGATCGAAGCCCTGGCCGCCGAGATCCACAAACTGGCCGGGCGGGAATTCAACATCGCCTCGCCTAAACAACTGCAAACGATCCTCTTCGAAGAGCATGGCCTGCCGGTAATCAAGAAGACTAAGACCGGACCCAGCACCGACGCCGAGGTGCTGGCCGAACTGGCCAACGATCACCCCTTGCCGGCCAAAATTGTCGAGTATCGGCAATACGCCAAGCTGAAAAACACTTACGTCGACGCCTTGCCCGAGATGATCAGCCCCGTGACGGGACGCGTGCATGCCTCGTTTAATCAGGTCGTCACGGCCACCGGGCGGCTGAGTTCTAGCGATCCGAACCTGCAGAACATTCCCATCCGTACGGATGAAGGGCGGGAGATCCGCTCGGCCTTCGTGCCCGGGGAGCCGGGCTGGGTGCTGCTGGCGGCCGACTACTCCCAGATCGAGCTGCGAGTATTGGCCCATTTTTCGGGCGACGAGCGACTGTGCGCGGCTTTTGCCAACGATGAAGACATTCATGCCCAAGTGGCCAGTCTGGTTAACAGCGTGCCCCCCGAGGGGGTTACAAACGAGATGCGGCGGCAGGCAAAAGCCGTAAATTTTGGCGTTATCTACGGCCAGAGCGGCTTTGGGCTATCGAAACAGTTAGGAATCGAACGTGAAGAGGCCGATCGGTTCATAGATGAGTATTTCGCTGGCTATCCGGGCATCGAGAAATTCATGTCCGCAACTCTGGCGGATTGTCGCCGTAACGGGTATGTTAGTACTATCTTAGGTCGTCGGCGCGCAATCCAAGGCGTTCGCCCAGATGCCGGTCGACAACGGAACATGGCCGAACGGACGGCAATCAACACTGTCATCCAAGGTTCGGCGGCGGATTTGATCAAGCAATCGATGGTGGATATCCACCGTCGTATGCGGCGCGAAAAGCTGCGTGCACGAATGCTGTTGCAGATTCACGATGAATTGGTTTTTGAAGTTCCGTCGGACGACCTTGATTACCTTGTACAGTTGGTACGCGAAGAGATGGTTGGCGTCGAATTACTCGATGTCCCGCTGAAGGTAGATGTGAAAGTTGGACATAATTGGGCGGATGTGAAGGCTTTTGGTGGGTAGGATGCATATAATTGGGATTGTCGGCGGCGTGGCCTGTGGCAAGAGTTTGCTTGCCGGGCAGTTGCGTGAGCTTGGCGCGGTGGTTTTAGAGGCCGATACAATTGGCCACGAAGTATTGCGTCAGGAGGGCATAGAAACGGCCGCCCGGCGTCGTTGGGGCAACGCAATATTTGGTCCCGACGGACGAATAGATCGTCGGCGACTGGCGCGGATCGTGTTCGCCCCAGCGCCGCACGGCCCCAGAGAAAGAAAATACCTGGAAGAGCTAACACATCCGGAAATCTGCCGGGCGATGCAGCGGCGGATCCGGGAATTGGCCGTTGGCGGCCAAAAACTGGTGGTGCTGGACGCGCCGCTGCTTTTGGAAGCCCATTTGGATAACTTTTGTAATACTATTGTTTTTGTTGATTCGCCCAGAGACATACGACTGGCTCGGGCACGATGCAGAGGTTGGAGCGAGGAAGATTTTGCGGCTCGTGAGGGCGCCCAGGATTCCCTGGACTCGAAACGGGCCAAAGCCGATGTGACAATAGACAATTCTGGTTCCCCAGAGTCGACCAAGGCTCAAATAGAGCGTTGGGTAAATTCCCTCATCGTTTGATCTTTCCCCGACGACCTCCCTTTCCTGCCGCGTTATCCCCTTTCGTGGTAAATACGACCCAATACCTTCCTTCGACACCTTCAGTGTGTTGTTCGATTCGACTTTTCAGGAGTGAGAACATGGCTACCAGAGACCACAATTCGCCTTCGGCAGCGGGCAACTCGGCAGCGGGTAACTCGTCGGGCAGCTTTGACGAGCGTGCCGAACCCCTATCGCTGGCCGAAGAGCTGGCGCGGGAGCGCGCACATAAAAAATCCAAAGGCGGCGCCCGCGAAGCGGCCGACGCCAAGTATGAGCAGGTCAAACAGTCGGACGATACCCACATTGCCGAACTGCAGCGAATGACCATGCCCGAACTTATCGAAGAGGCCCGCAAGGAAAACCTTACCGATTATCAGGGCGAAAAGAAGCAGGAACTGATTTTCCGCATTCTCAAGGAACGCGTAAAACTCAACGGCCTGATGTTTGGCGAGGGCACGCTGGAGATTCTGCCCGACGGGTTCGGCTTCCTTCGCAGCCCCGACTACCACTATCTTTCCTGTCCCGACGACATTTACGTATCGCCCAGCCAGATCCGCCGCTTCGGACTTCGCACCGGGGCCACAGTCTCCGGCCAGATCCGACCGCCCAAAGAAAACGAGCGCTACTTCGCACTGCTGCGAGTCGAGGCCGTCAACTATGAGGATCCCAATGGGCTGGCGAGCAAGGTGTTTTTCGACGACCTCACGCCGCTGCACCCCGACTCGCGCATCGTGATGGAGTCGAAGGACGGCGATCTCGACATGCGTGTGGTGGATATGATCGTGCCGGTCGGTTTCGGCCAGCGTGGCCTGATTGTGAGTCCGCCCCGGGCCGGGAAAACCATCCTGCTGCAAAAGATGGCCCGCGCGGCATTGGCGAACTATCCGGACCTCTACGTGTTTATGCTGCTGATCGACGAGCGGCCCGAAGAAGTTACCGACATGGAACGCCAGGTGAAGGGCAAGAACTGCGAGGTTATCAGCTCGACGTTCGACGAACCGGCCTCGCGACACATTCAAGTCGCCGACATGGTCCTGGAAAAAGCCAAACGCATGGTCGAGTTCGGCCACGACGTGCTGATCTTCCTCGACTCCATCACGCGTCTGGCGCGGGCTTGGAACTCGGAATGCCCGCACTCGGGCAAGATCCTTTCCGGCGGCGTCGACGCCAACGCCCTGCAACGTCCCAAGCGTTTCTTCGGCTCGGCCCGTAAGGTCGAAGAGGGCGGCTCGCTGACGATTGTGGCCACCGCGCTGATCGAAACCGGCAGCAAAATGGACGACGTGATCTTCGAAGAGTTCAAGGGCACCGGCAACCTGGAAGTATGTCTCGATCGGCGGCTGGTCGATAAACGCATCTGGCCGGCCATCGACATCAACGGCTCCGGCACGCGACGCGAAGAAATGCTCATGGACCCCGAAGAACACCTCCGCGTTTGCACCTTGCGACGCGTGCTCAACGAGATGAATCCGCCCGAGGCCATGGAACTGCTGGTAACGCGGCTGAAGAAGACGAAGACTAATGCGGAGTTTTTGATGAGTATGAACATGAAGTAATTCAACTAGGATACTACAGTGCCGACAATATACGAAGGAAATATGGACGATACGGCGGGCCGCTTTGCCGTGGTGGTTGCCCGCTTTAACGAGACAATAACACGGGGGCTGCTCGACGGGGCTCTGGCTACGTTTGCCGAGCATGGTGTTGACGAC
>CAZISU010000168.1:0-9183 GCA_964541935.1 uncultured Planctomycetaceae bacterium
AGCGATCTGGCCGCTTGGCAGCGATATCATGGCGACAAGAGCTATGGGCTGGACGTGATGGCCGTTTGCGGCGGGCGGCCGGGCGATTCGGATGAGGTCGACCGACAGTATCACGAGCGATCGCCGATCAACTTCTTAGAGCGCGCGGTGGGGCTGCCGCTGGAAATTGCGGCCGGCGTACACGACGGCCACCGCGGCTCGGTGCCGGTGCGACATACGCTCGATGCGTTCAGCGTGCTGGCCAAGACGCAGGGGCAGCCCACAATCGACGAAGAAGCGATCCGTCAAATCAGCCGTCCCGAGGGACGCCTGGAAAACCCACAGGCGTGCGACCGTGTCGAGGATCCCACATACAAACGAGCCATTTATCTTCGCCGCCAGGCGGGCAACACGCGGGTTACGATTTTTGAGGGCGGACACGAGCGGCTTGCACATGCGGCCGTGGAGTGGTTGAAACGCCATGCAAAAGACTAAATGCAAAGGGGCGGAGGGGGTAATCCGCGGACACGACTGATAACGTTATGTATTTTTGTATTTTTCAATGACCTAAGATGGCGAAAGTGTTGACTATCGCATTGTGCAGGCATTACAATAACGTCAGTACGAGATGGCTTTCGAGAATAAATGAGAGAATAGCCTGATGGTTGCTTGCTGGCCATCGGGCTATTTTTTTGGACATAGCGTAAAATGAATAAACCAAGACTTTCACAAACTATAAGGTAGCCCCGATCATGAAACTCAACAAGCAAAACTATTTTCTGATATCAATGGCAGCTTTGATGATACTGTTCTCTGCTTGTGCCCAGGCCGATGAGGCTGAGTACCGCGAGAGCTTCGATTCGCCCAGCGGCTCGCTTCCCGAGGGTTGGAAAGCGGTGGAAGGCGATTTTAGTGTTGACGACGGGGGTCTTCTGGCGAGTAGTTCGAAGGGGTCTTCTTACATCACATTCGGAGAAGCGAGTTGGCAGAACTATGAGATTGAAGTCACGGCCACGTTTCTCGAAGTCGACAATAAGAGCCGCTGGCTGGGTGTCGTCTTTCGCGCGGCTGGCGACGGGAAAATTCCCCACTCGCAATACACCCTACGGTACGAATGCAACAAGCGCAACGGGGCGGAATTCGCCGTTTTTACGAAAGCCGGCGATACGGGCAAGCCGGGCTGGAATATCAGAAGAACGGCCAAGGTTAAAAAGAATTGTGAGCTGGGCAAGCCGAGAAAGCTGCGTGTGCGTGTCGTCGGCAGCCGCGTTGAGATCTATCTCGACGATCAGTTCGTGCTTGGCAGCCCGCTGTGCATCGATCGCGAAACTGGCTGTCTAGGCCTAGTCGCGTCGGGCTGCGTGGTCCGTTTCGACGATTATTGCTTGCGACGACTTCCCAACACCGAGAAGCTTTCGGAGCTGAGGCCGAAACCATGCGACGTTGTGGCCCATCGCGGTTTTTCCGCCATCGCTCCGGAAAACACACTCAGTGCCATTCGCGCCGCCGTCAAGGCCGGCGCGACCGGTTGCGAGTTCGACGTATACCGCTCGAAAGACGGCACGGTAGTGCTCTTGCACGATAAAACCGTCGACCGCACAACCGACGGGCGGGGGGAAGTTACCGAACTGACGCTGGCCGAGTTGTCGAAACTCGATGCCGGCTCCTGGAAGGGCGCCAAGTTTAAGGGCGAACCGCTGCCCACGCTGGACCAGGCCCTGGCTGAGCTAAAGGATAGCGGCTGCATCCCCGTCATCGAGATCAAGATGGAGGGCATCAGCCAAAAGGTCGTCGACGCCGTTCGCAAGGCCGATATGCTCGACCAGGCCGCCGTGATCGCCTTCAGCGCTAACGTTGTGAAAGAAATCCGCGCGATTGAACCGCGGCTGCCTTGCGCGTGGCTAAGCGGCAAACATCTCGACGGCACGGCTGCCGAACAGGCCGACTGGATCGTCGCACAGGCGGCCGCGTGTAATACAAAGATGGTCGACCTCAACTACAACATGCTCTCGGCCGAAATCGTGGCCGAGTTGCACAAACGTGGTATTGAAGTCTGGTGCTGGACGGTCAACGACCCTGTCGTGCTGGATGTGATGATGCGATGGCACGTCGATAGCATTACAACCGACTGTCCCAATCTGCTGGTGCCGCTGGTCGAGAAGGCTGAAAAAACACATCGGCTGGATCGGTGACTGGAAGTAGTCCTCGCTTCTTGTCTCAGCAGGAGCTTCCCCCCTCCCGAAAATCTATTAATTATTTTGCAGTTGGGTATTGACTTTTAGTTCGGATTTGGCTACCTTTGTGGAGAGTAAGGGGTAGTAGGCCTTGAGAAATACATGAGAAAGGGCCTGGCGGTTTGTCCGCCAGGTCCTTTTTTTATTTGGGTAATCGGGAACAGAAGCAGGCGACCGCAATAGAGTTATACAATTTGTGCTTAGGCTTCACTCAACCCAGGCATTGTGTGGGTTGCTACGGTATTTGTCTACTTGAGAGGGAACAAACATGAAAAAGTATTGTCTGTTTTTGCTATTATTTGCCGGCTTGCTTTTCGCAAGCGATTCGGCCATGGGGGCTCTGAGCCATTATTGGGCTTTCGACACGGACGTCACGGACGCGGTGGCCGGCGGCCTGGACGGAACGATTGTGGGAACTGGGGTCACGATCAGCAACACGGCCGGTGAGTATCAGCGTGGCAGCGGCGCTTTGAAACTCGAGCCCACCGGCTCGGGCGATTACATCAGCATCGGCAGCCCGGCGATTCCGACCTGGAGCCCCATGGCTTACACGATCGCGGCCTGGTTCAAGCTCGACGACGCACTTGGCGCGTCGACGATCAGTCAGAATTATCTGTGGGAAAGTACGCCTGACTGGTCCGCCAGCGTAAGAGTGGATTCGAACGACACAATATCTTGGTTCATGAAAGGCACCCCCAATATTTCTAAGACCTCGCAGAGCGCTTCGGTGAATGACGGCCAGTGGCACCATTTGGCGCTCGTGTACGATAAACCCAACGGCTCGGTCGACTATTACTTCGACGGAAATAGCGTGACCACCGTCGCGGCTAACGATTTATTACAGCCGACCACCGGTTTGAATATCGGCGCAGATCGCTCCGGCGGGCGAAACTGGCAGGGCTACATCGACGATTTCGCAATTTTCAACGGCACGTTGGACGCGGCAGGTGTCCTGGATCTTTATAATGGCACCGAGACGCCCCAAACCGTTGCCGTGACGAACGGCCCACCGTCGCCGGAGCTGATCCCCACCGCTCCACTGGTTGCCTACTGGACCTTCGACGACGACTACACGAGCGAAGTCCACAGCGAGTTCTACGATGGCACACCCCAGGGCGGCGAGTTTACGAGCATTACGAATGTGGCGGGCGAATTCCATGAAGGTTCCGGCGCATTGAAGCTCGACAGCGGTAGCAATTCGGGCAGCGGTACGTTTGTTGACATTGCCCGCGAGGTAGCTCTGCCCGAACGCGACCATCAGGTGACCGTTTCGGCCTGGTACAAACCCAGTGACATCAGCAGCGACGGTTCGGACGATCGCAACTTCGTTTGGGAATCGTCGCCCAACTATGCCATGTCGTTCAGCATTGGCAGCGACGACGATGCCAACTGGGCTTATCAAGGGATCTTGATTGACGATATCGGCCCGGACGTGACCATGGACGAGTGGCATCAGGTGGTTATGGTCTTGGACGTAGATGCCGAGCGTATCAAGTTCTATCACGATGGTGAACTGGTCGACGACGCGGAGACCAACGGCAACGAGCTGTTGGCCATGGACGGTTTTCATATTGGTAACCATCGCGACGGCAACGGTGCCCGGGATTTCGACGGTTTCATCGACGACGTGGCCGTTTACCACGGAGTGCTTTCGGCCGAGGCTGTGGCCGGTCTGTACAACGGTACTTATACACCGCAAACAGTGCCGGTCAGTGCCGGGATAGTTCCAGAGCCTGGTGCTTTGGCATTGCTGGCGATGCTGCTTGCAACGGTATGTGGAATCCGCTATCGGCGTTAGTTTTAGTAGTCAATCATCAGTGAAATCAGGGGGGGGATGTTTTTGCAGGGGCGGGCAACACCACCCCAAGGAGTATTTACGCAGCGAAGTTATTGACAACGGGGTGGGTTTGTGATAGTTTGTAATTTGATTTAGAGAAGGCCTTGAGAAATATATGAGAAAGGGCCTGGTGGTTTTCCCGCCAGGCCCTTTTCTTGTTCTTGGGTCGGAAAGAGTCGGCGCTAACAGAGCAGAGAGCGAACAGAGCAGAGGCGCGGGATTTTCCGTCACACACCGCCAGGTAACAGGGCGCGAGGCGGGATTGGTTTATTTGTATTTCATTACTTTGGAGGATCTGAAAATGAGAAAGTATACCGTACTGAGCATGCTGCTTGCCGCTCTGCTTTTTTCGAGCGAGTCGGCCATGGGGGCTCTGAGCCATTATTGGGCTTTCGACACAGACGCCACGGACGCGGTGTCCGGCGGCCTGGACGGAACGATTGTGGGAAGTGGAGCCACGATCAGCAACGTCACCGGCGAGTATCAGCGTGGTAGCGGCGCTTTAAAAATCGCACCCACCGGCTCGGGCGATTACGTCCGCATCGACAGCGCGGCCATTCCGACGTATAGCCCCATGGCTTACACGATCTCGACCTGGTTCAAGTTCGACGAAACGCTCGGCGTGGCGCCGACGAGCGGCCGGAATTTCATCTGGGAAAGCACACCCAATTGGACCGCCAGCATCGAAGCGCGACCGGACAACACATTGTCTTGGTACATGGCCGGCACTCCCAATATTTCGCAGTCTGCTCAGAGCCCTTCGATAAACGACGGTCAGTGGCATCATGTGGCCATCGTGTACGATTCTCCCAACAGCGTGGTAAGCTATTATTACGACGGCTCCCTTGGGAACATGGTAGGAGCTAACGAATTGCTTCAGCCGACCGACGGGCTGAATATCGGCGAACATCGAGGCGGCGACGGATCGCGCAACTGGCAGGGCTACATCGACGATTTCGCCATTTTTAACGGTACGCTCAACGATGCGGGCGTTGCGGGGCTTTATAGCGGCACGTACACACCCCTGACCGTTCCGGTTACCGACGGCCCGGCACCGCCGGCACAGATTCCCACCGCTCCGCTGGCGGCCTATTGGACCTTCGACAACGACTATAGCAGCGAGGTTCACAACGATTTCTACGAGGGCACTCCCCAGGGCGGCGCATATACGAGCATTACCAATGTGGCGGGCGACTTCCACGAGGGCTCCGGGGCGTTGAAACTCGATAGTGGCGACAGTTCGGGCAACGGTACGTTTGTCGACATTGCCCGCGCGGTAGCTTTGCCCGAGCGCGACCGTCAGGTAAGCGTTTCGGCCTGGTACAAAGCCAGCGACATAAGCGGTGACGGTTCGGACGATCGCAACTTCGTGTGGGAATCCTCGCCCGGATATTCACTGTCGTTCAGCGTGGGCAGTAACGACACGGCCAACTGGGCCTATCAGGGGATAGCCGCTGACGAAAACGGTCCGGCCGTGGCCATGGACGAGTGGAACCACGTGGTCATGGTCTTGGACATGGACGCCGAGCGTATGCAGTTCTATCATAACGGCGAGTTGTACGACGACTTGCCGACCAACGGCAACGAGATTCCCGCCATGGAAGGGTTTCATATCGGCAACCATCGCGACGGCAACGGTGCTCGCGATTTCGACGGGTTCATCGACGACGTGGCCGTTTTTCATGGAGTGCTTTCGCCCGAGGCGGTGGCCGAGCTTTACAACGGCACGAGCACCCCACAAACAGTGACGGTCAGCGACGGCGTTGCCGACTATGCCTTGGCCGAGGCCGTCGAGGCAGGCTGTTCGTTGACGCGCGTGATCGATTTCGAGAACCCGGCCGGCGTTGCCATCAATTCTAGCGATGGCAAGCTCTATGTGGGCAGCCGCCTGGCGATTGCCGCCGAGGGCGAACCTGACGCGGGTGGAGTTTATGAGATCGCCACCGACGGGACCGCGACCTTGGTCGTCGGTTACAGCCTGCCGGTCAGCGTGTTGGTAGATTCGGCCGACGGCGACTTGTTTGTCGCCACTGATTTCGCGGGCGACATCGATCGAGTTGCATCCGGCACGACCGTTCTGGAGCCTTGGACCGACGGGTTGCGAGAAGGCGACGACGATCCGACCGGCATGGCCATTGTGCCCGATAACTATACAGGCGGGCTGGTCTCAGCCGGCTCTATTCTCTTGACCGATCGCGGCAGTGGCGGCTACGAAGAGCTTTGGGTTCTTTCACCCGACACGGCCGGCGGAGAGTATGCCCTGGTATCCGACGCAGACGCCGACGACGGCGTGGGCAACGTGATTTTCGACCTGCTCGACGTGGCAGTTAACAATTCACAAATATTCGTTGTCGATGGCGTCGCGGGCAAGATTTTCGAAGTCACGGCCGCCGACACGCTCAGCGAATTGGTTCTTTCAGAAACTATCGATGCTCCAAGAAGCATCGTTTTCGATCCGGCCACCGACGATTTGCTGGCCCTTTGCTCCGACGGCCTGGAGGGCCAGGTTCTGCGTATCAATACGGCTAGCGGCGACGTGAGCCTGGTAATCGACGGCCTGGCAGTCTCGTCGTTTACCAACTGGGGCACGTTGGGAATTTCAGCCGATGGATCACAACTGTTTGTCACCGACTACGTTACCGATCGGATTTACGAGTTCGCTTTGGAAGCCGCCCCACGCCTTGCGGGCGACGCCAACCGTGACGGAGTAGTCGACGACGCAGATGCCGCGGTTTTGGCCTCCAACTGGCAGACCACTTCCGGCGCTAACTGGGCGATGGGCGACTTCAACGGCGACGGTGCGGTGAACGATGCCGACGCTACTCTGTTGGCCACCAACTGGCAAAGCTCAGCAGCTTCGGCATCCGTGCCCGAGCCGGGCTCGGTGGTCATGCTGCTTGCGATGTTGCTTGTTGCTATTTGCGGCTGCCGCTATCGACGATAAAGTGAAAATATTTTTAGATTTCACTGAATCCTAATAAGGTAATGAATTCGAGCGGCACGGCAAAGCTCCGCGGTTTGTGCCGTGCCGCTTGAAAAAACTGGAGTATATCTTTTCATGGTCGAAAATCAACGCGACATACGGCGGCCCAGCGGACGATCGCACGCTACGGCGTTTACACTCGTGGAACTTTTGGTGGTTATCGCCATCATTGGTATCCTCATCGCGCTGTTGTTGCCCGCCGTGCAAGCGGCCCGCGAAGCGGCCCGACGAATACAGTGTACCAACAACCTCAAACAGTTGGGGCTGGCACTGCATTCGTTCAACACGGCGCACGGCAGTTTCCCGCCGGGAAAACCGAGTTGTTCTCCCAACCTTTGGAACACGGGCGGCGCCCAGGCAGGGCAGTATTGCAACGGTCCCAACTGGGCCCTGAACATCATTGGTTACATGGAAGACCCGGCCATGAACGAGATGGTCGCCGAGGGCATGGACCTCTTCTGGAACTCCGACGACGCCTTGCCGGATTGGCCGACTCAGGGACGCCAGGTCGGTCGAACAACTCCGCATTTCTACCTCTGTCCCAGCGCTCCGCAGATGAAAGAGCTGGTGAATAACTGGGACTTGGAATCGCTCTCCAAGGGCAACTATGCGGCCAACTTCGGGTCTGACTATTATAACTCTTACGAGAATTCGGACACGGCCGGAGCCTTTGGAGCGATTATGTTGCGTGGATGGGAAAAGGTCACGCAGTCAATCGACCATCCCTCTATGAAAGGCAAGTGGAAGCTTGGTTTCGGACAGGGGACGAAGGTGGCCGACATTTCGGACGGTTTGGCGCATACCTTGGGCGTTAGCGAAGTCATCGGCTATGACCACCCCAGCGACGGGCGCGGGGCATGGATCTCGCCCACCATCGGCGGATCGACGTTCACTGCTTGGACCGGGCCAAACTCCGGGGAGAACGACCGACTGGGTATGTGTTATTTGGGGATAACCGCCGACAACCCGCTTAAATGTGGAAACAACCAATTCAACGGCCAGGTTTGGGCCGCCGCGCGTAGCACTCACCCCGGCGGCGTGAACGCCATGATGATGGACGGTTCGTGCAGCTTCTACACCGACAGGATCGACTTGCCGATTTGGCGGGCCATGGCCACGCGGGCCGGAGGAGAGACCATTGGCGAACAGTAAACAGGAATACAAAACGGCATGGACCGTGTTGTTGATCTTTTCAACGGCATTGGTCGTGGGTTGCGGCATCGGGGGTGCAAGCTCTGAGGATGTGGACGCCGCCCGTCAATCGGTATCCGGCATCGGCGACGCGGTGCATCACCCGGCCCGATTCTCGCAGCTCTACGTATCGGGAAGTGCCCCGTCAGATGCGGATCGATCGAAGTTCGGTCTCTACCGTTTCTGGGGCCGCACGGCCAGTCTCTCCGCTGATACAGCCACCGTGACCGTAGAGGTTACCGACCGAAAAACCAACCAGATTGTCGGCGACGTCGAGTGGACCATTGTCAAGCAAGATGGCAAATGGAAGTTCAAAGACACTCCGTTGCCTGAAGCATTGCCGGTAAAAAGATGAATCCGCCCAGTAAAGAGTTCTCATGATACGAGCAGCAGTGATTTTTATTCTGCCCCTAGCCCTCAGTTCGGGTCTATTCCTTGCCGGTCCCGGATGTGCGGTTTGTGTTGCCCAATGGCTGGACAACGGCGTAACCGCGCATCGCGGCAACTCGGGCGAGTTTCCCGAAAACACATTGCCGGCTTTTCAGAGCGGGATTGATGTGGGCGCCGACTGGCTTGAGCTCGACGTATACAAAACACTCGACAATCAAATAGTCGTGATTCACGACTCGACGACCGGCCGGGTAGCCGACGTGAACCTGAACGTGGCCAGTTCGACGTATGCCGAGCTTGCCGCGTTGGATGTCGCCTACCAGTTCCGCACTGCGCGAGGACTGACGCTGGAAGAGTGTCCCATAGCCATGGTCCCGTTGTTGTCCGATGTACTTTCACTGATATCGGTTCAAGACCGCACGCGGGTTTCGATCCAGCCCAAAATGGATTGCGTGGCCGATATCGTCAATGTTGTGGAGCAAGCACAAGCCCAGCCGTGGGTCGGCTTCAACGACGGGTCGCTGACTTATATGACGCAGGCGTCCAACCTCCTGCCCGACGCGCCCATC
>CAZISU010000169.1:0-9135 GCA_964541935.1 uncultured Planctomycetaceae bacterium
TTATTTTTTCGACATTGGCGCGGGCCAGGGTGGCTTGATGATGCGTAGCGGGATGCAAATCGGCGAACCGAGCAACGACCGGTTGTCGGTGGACCTGTTCGTCAAGTCCGGCAACGGCCGCGACGCACAAGAGGCGGTGGGCCGCTACGCCGTGCAAAGCCTCGTGTCCAACGACGATCTCTCCGAATGGAACACATACAAGGGCATCCTCTCGATCAATGCCGACGGTAACTTCCACATCGACTTCGAACCCGACGCCATGCTACATGAACCGGCCGGCTGGACCGTCGACGGCAACTGGACAATGGACGACACGGGATGCATTTCCTTCTTTGACCCAGAGGGTGGAAATCCCGTGGTTGGCCAGCTTAGCCTGACGGGCGACGCGATCGTGGCCGTCGATACGGTCGAATCTACCGGCGACGAGTGCAGTTTGATCGTCGCCACGCACGTCGTGCCGGAGCCAGGGGGTTTGGTGTTGTTGATTGGGGCCGCGGGCGTTTTGCTGCTGGGGCGCCGCAAGTGAGCAACGGTTGATTTTCGGCGACGGGGCTGTTAGACTTGGGGCTGTTAGACTTGATGTTTTGCCCCCCTCCCCCCGCCAAGCCCCTCCCATGCCTTCCACCGAATTCCGCTTTCGCTGTACACCGATAGCCTGTTGTCTATTTGCCATAATCGCGTTGCAAAGCGCGGCCTTTGCCGAACCGTCGGATCAGGAATTGATCGACGGAGCAGACACTCGAATCGAACAACACCGCAAGGCCGACGTGGTTATCACGGTCCTCGACGCTGCCGGCCGGCCGCTGCCCGGGGCCAAGGTCGAACTGCGACAGACGCGTCACGCCTTTCTGTTCGGCTGCAACGTTTTCGAGTGGAGCCCCGCAAATGACAAGGTAACTGATAGCCCCTATTGCCAGGAATTTAAAGAACTCTTCAACTTTGCCACGTTGCCGTTCTACTGGTGGGCATATGAACCCGTCCAGGGTAAGCCAAACTACAATCAATCCCGCCTCATCTCCCAATGGTGTGCCCAAAACGGCATCACCACAAAAGGACATCCCCTGGCCTGGAACTTCTTCGACCCGCCCTGGGCGCCCGACGATCCAATGGAACTCAAGCGTTTGCAGATGACGCGGATTGATGACTGTGTCTCGCGATTTAAGGGCCGCATCGATTGCTGGGACGTGGTCAACGAAGCCACGCATTTCGAACGCGAGTGGATTATCAAGCAGGCGCCGAAAATGAGCGGGCTCTGGCAAAAGGCCGGCCGCATGGAGTTCACCCGCGAGTGTTTCGTCCATGCCCGCAAAGCCAACCCCAAAGCGACGCTTTTGATCAACGATTACCGCACCGATCCGCCTTATGAAAAGGTGATTGAACAATTGGTCGACAAAGCAGGCAAGCCGATGTACGACGTGATCGGCATTCAAAACCACATGTTCGACGGCGCCTGGCCGAACGGTAAGATCTGGGACGTTTGCCAACGGTTCTCACGGTTCGGCGTGCCCTTGCACTTCACCGAGATGACCATCTTCTCCGGCCGCAAGCCGGAGGGCTCGGCTTGGAACGCAGCGTGGCCGACGACTCCCCAGGGCGAAGCCGAGCAGGCCCGCGATGTTGTGCGTTTCTACACAATGCTTTTCTCGCACCCGGCGGTCGAGGCGATTATCTGGTGGAATTTCCGCGACTTGGACTCGGAATGTTGGACCAGTTCCGGCCTCTGTCGCCGCGACATGACTTCCAAGCCGGCCCACGTAGAGCTGGCGAAACTTGTGAAATCAAAATGGTGGACGACCGCCAAGCTGGTGACAGACAAAGACGGCACGGCCGCCACGCGGGGGTTCCTGGGCGATTACGAGGTTACGGTGACCGCTAATGGCAGCAAACCTCTGAGCAAACGTGTGGTAATCACCAAGGGCGATAAGAACCGTTGCACGGTAAAGCTTGAATAAGCGGTATATTCCGCGTTCCCCCCACCGATGGACTCCACTGGAATACTACCCACGGGTCTATCGCATCGGCCCGAGTCGAATTATCATGTAATGAGAGCGAGAGTTTTTTCGTTTCGGGCATACGTATACATGCGTATACACGTCACTTCCGACGAGCCCCGTTAACAACAAACGACAGATGTGCGATTAGGGTAATATTCTCGATGGGAATGCCTCAGGTAGTTATAGTTGGGCGACCCAACGTTGGTAAGTCGAGCGTTTTCAACTGGCTGGCCGGTAAGCGGCTGGCGATTGTGGACTCGACGTCCGGAGTCACGCGCGATCGCATGACTTATCTGGTCGAGTTCGGCGACCAGTATGCCGAGATGGTCGACACGGGTGGGATGGGCGTCAAAGACGTCGACGATCTGACCGAGCACATCGAGGAACAGATCCAGACGGCCATCAACTCGGCCAGCGTGATTTTGTTCGTGGTCGACACCCGCGACGGCCTGACCAATTTCGACGACGAGGTGGCCCAACGCCTGCGGTATGCCAACGCGCCGGTAATCTGCGTGGCCAACAAGACGGACCACAAAGAGCTCGACGCGCAGGCCGACGAGTTCTATCGTTTCGGGCGCAAGATCGTGGCCGTCAGCACCAAGCAGAATCGCGGCAAGCAACAGTTGATCGACGAGATTCTCGAACGTCTGCCGCAGATGACCGACGAAGACACCGAACTGATGGGCGACCCCGAGATGAAGGTGGCCATCGTGGGCCGCCGCAACACGGGCAAGTCGACGATGATCAACACGCTGGTCAAAGACGATCGCATGATTGTCAGCGAAGTGGCCGGCACGACACGCGACAGCGTCGACGTCCGCTTTGAGCTCGACGGCAAAAGTTTTCTGGCCATCGACACGCCCGGCTTCCGACGCCGTAAGAGCGTTTCGACCGACATAGATTTCTACAGCACGCACCGCGCCGAACGCAGCATCCGCCGCGCCGACGTGGTACTTTTGTTCTTCGACGCCGGCCAACGCATCAGCAAGGTCGACAAACAGCTTTGCGATTATATCTCCGGACAATACAAACCGTGCATCTTCGTGGTCAACAAGTGGGACCTCTTGGCCGACAGCATGCCCACGGAAAAATGGGTCACGTATCTGCGCGACACGTTCCGCACCATGTGGCACGTTCCCATCGCCTTCATCACCGGCCAGACGGGCCGCAATCTGAAGACGCTCATAAACCATACGCAGATGCTCTTCAAGCAAGCCCGCAGCCGCGTGGGCACGCCCGAGTTGAACAACCTTATCAAAGCCGCCCTGGAACACAACCCGCCGCCGGTCGATCGGCATCGCAGGCCCAAGATCTACTACGGCACACAGATATCCACCGAGCCGCCCACCATGCTCCTGTTCTGCAACAACCCCAAGGGTTTCTCGGCCCAATACCGACGTTACTTGCTGGGCGTGTTTCGCGACCAGTTGAGTTTCGGCGAGGTGCCCATCAAGCTGTATCTGCGCAAGCGAGTAAGCAGCGAAAAAGAGGAAGAGGAATCGTAGGCTGGGCCGTGAATAATTCATAAAACCCATTCGCAAAGGTCTAGCAAGATGCTCTTGAAAAAGGCTTCGACGATGAGACTTTCGTCGACGTTAATCCCCTCGTTATCGGCCGCGTGTCTTGTTGTCTTACTTTTTAACGGATTCGTCTCCGCCGCCGATTGGCCCACTTATCGCCACGATAAGCACCGTAGCGGAAAAACCGACGAACGGCTCGACGCGTGTCGGCTGGAAGAATCTTGGACATACGATCTTTCGCCGCCCGCCCAGCCGGCTTGGGCCGGACCGGCAAAGTGGGATGCCTACGCGCGGGTCAAACCGTTGGGCTCGATGCGAGATTACGATTGGGCCTTTCAAGTCGCCGCGGTCGGCAACTCCATTTTCTTTGGCTCTTCGGTCGACGATTCGGTTTACTGCCTGGATGCGAAAAGCGGCCAGCAGAAATGGTCCTTCACAACCGCTGGACCGGTGCGAATCGCCCCCAGTGTGGCCGACGGTCGCGTTTATTTCGGCTCCGACGACGGCCTCGCATATTGCCTGGATGCGAAAAGCGGCCATTTGATATGGAAATATCGGCCCACTCCGCCCGGACAGAAGGTTCTTTATAACGGACGACTGATACCGCTTTGGCCTTGCCGCACGGGTGTTTTAATCGACCAGGGTACGGCCTATTTTGCCATGGGCATGCTGCCTTGGGAAACGTCCTTTCTGTGTGCCGTTGATGCCAAAACCGGTCAGCCGCAAGGGCCGGGCCGCTATGTGAAAAAGCTCCCCAACACAACCCTGGAAGGTGCCTTGCTGGCGTCGGCCAAACAGCTATTCGCACCGCAGGGGCGGATTCCTCCCCAACTCTTCGAACGAGCGAGCGGCAAACCACAAGGCCAACTCGAAGGCGGAGGCGGATGCTTCGTGCTCTTGACCGAGGACGCACACGTGCTGCACGGCCCCGGCAACAAAACCGGCTGGGTCACCGAAAGCAAAGCCGATAGCCGCGAAAAGCTGGCTTCCATCAGCGGCGCCAGACGCATGATCGTGAGCGGTAAAACGGCCTACCTCGTAACCGACAAGCGTTTGGCGGCAATCGATCGCGGCAGCCGCAAAACCCTCTGGCGAACTCCTTGCAAAGACGCTTTCTCGTTGATTCTAGCCGGCGATGCACTCTTTGTCGGAATGCGAGACAAGGTCTGCGCCTACGAATCGAAAACGGGCAAACAGCTCTGGGAGTCTGCCGCCGACGGTCGTGTTCACGGCCTGGCGGTTGCCAACGGCCGCCTGCTGTCCAGTACGCACGAAGGACGCATCCATTGTTTTGCGGCCGCAAAACAGCAAGCTTTGCCCACACCAACGCCGAAACCACCAACATCGAAACCACAGCCGCCAAAACCACAGCCGCGTGCCAAACCCGACCCGCTATTGATTGGTCCATGCTTGCAGTTCACCTCGGCCGACTCGGCGGTTGTCTCCTGGACCACCGCCGAACCGTCGCCCACGATCCTAGAGTATCGAGCACTGGGCAACACCAAACGCATCGAATCAAGCGACTTGAAAACCCGGCACGAGGCGACGATCACCGGCCTGCGCCCCGATGTGGTTTACAATTACACCATCCAGCGGCGGCAAAACGGCAAGCTCACACCCAGCCGCTCGTTCGAGTGCGACACATTTTTCAACTTCTGCCCAGCGCCCTTACTGCAGCGGCCTTTACCGCAGCGGCCCGTACCAAATGCCAACGACAAAAACACCGCCGTTGTGAAAACCGCGCGGTCGATCCTGGAAGCGGCCGGCCCGCAACGCGGAATATGCCTGGTCTTAGGCTGCGGCAACGGCCATCTGCTCCACGAATTGGCTCGGCACGGCAAGCATCGCGTCATTGGCCTCTGCACCGACAGGCAAAAGGTCGAGCAAGCGCGAACAGCCCTGCGCGAGGCCGGGCTCTACGGCTCGCGGGCGGTCGTCTATCATGTCGATTCGCTCGACAAGGTGCCGACCGTGGGATCCTTCGCCAACTTGGTAGTTTGCGCGAACGTTCCCCCAGACGGCAAACCGTCGGCCGAGGTTTTGCGGCTCTTGCAACCGGGCGGATTGGCGATCTTGGGGCAAGCACCCTGCCAAAAACTTGTCCGCAAACCGATCGACGACGGCAGCGGCGTTTGGTCGCACCAGTACGGTCGGGCCGACAACTCAGCCTACGGCGGCGAGAAGCTCGGCGGCGCGCGGAGCGTCGCCGATCTGCGCGTCCAATGGATCGGCCGCCCCGGCCCCAGGGCACAGGCCGACCGCAACGGCCGCAAGCCCTCCCCCCTTTCGGTCGGCGGCCGGCTCTTCATGCAAGGTCTACAGCGTATCATCGCTATCGATTCGTACAACGGCACCATCCTCTGGTCGCTGGAAACCCCGCAATTCTACCGCTACAACATACCGCGGGATTGCGGCAATTGGTGCGCGGACCGCGATAATCTCTTCGCCGTCATGAAAGATCGATGCTGGCAAATAGATGCCAAAACCGGCAAGACCGCCAAAACGTTTGCGGTTCCCGGCAAAAAGAAAAACGCTTCCGTCGACAAATTCGAATGGGGATACGTGTGCGTCGACGGCAGCCAATTGATCGGCTCGGCCGTGCGGGCCGGATCGTCGTTTACGAATTTCTGGGGCAACGGCACCGCCGGATGGTACGATGCCACAAGCGGCGAAGTTACCCACAAGGTATGCAGCGACCGGCTTTTTTCGCTCGATAAAGGCTCCGGCCAAACACAATGGACATATCAAAACGGCCTCATAATAAATCCCACCATCACCGTCGCCGAAGGTCGCATCTTTTTTATCGAATGCCGCAATCCCAAAGCACTGAATTCGATAAAACTGGGACAGAAATCGCGCCGCTTAGGAATACCCGAATTCTGGCAAGACCAGTTCATGGTCTCTTTGGACGCGAAAACGGGCAAAATGCTCTGGCAAAAACCCATCGATACCGAAGACGGGCTGGTGGTCTTCTACCTGGCGTATGCCGACGACCGACTGGTGCTGGTCTCGTCCAACACTAAATATCACGTCTACGGATTCCAGGCCGACGACGGCAAGCCGCTTTGGAACGTTAGCTTCGATTGGAAAAGCGATAACCACGGCCGCCACATGTCGCGACCGGCCATCGTCGGCGGCAAGGTCTATGTGCGACCGCGCGTAATCGATCTGGCAACAGGCAAGCTCGACAAAATAATTATGCCCGACGCAGGCTGCGGAACCTACGCCATGACCGCACACGCGGCCATCTTCCGGCAAGGCAACGTCACGGTCTGGGATCGACGGCGCGGGCAAACGTCGTCCTGGAATCGTCTGCGGCCGGGCTGCTGGTTGAGTACGATACCCGCCGGTGGTATGATATTATCACCCGAGGCCGGCGGCGGCTGTAGCTGCGGCTCCTGGCTGGAAACGTCAATCGGGTTTATCCCCAAAATCCCCTAGCACACCTTTCCCACCGAATCGAAATGAATGCTTTCACACGTACAACGCTATTTCTCACAGCGAGCCTTTTCTTACATCCCGGCTTCCTAACGGCCGCCGACAAAATCGCGCGCAAGGATCTGGGGCGGAGCGTGAAACTGACGGTGCTGGTCGACAAGGTCATGCAACCCCAGGCCGACTGGGTGACAGAAGAGTGGATGGTCCGCGAGGCCGCCCAGGCCAGTTTCAACGTTTTCTCGCCGCGGGCCGGATACGACCGCCACGACGAGGTCCGCCGCGTGGCCGCGTGGTGCAAAAAATACGGCATCTACCACATGCCCTGGATGCGCGGCACGCTAACCGCGCCCGACGGGCCGCGGGCCGACGGCAAAAGGGTCGTTTGGGCCAGCGGAAACCAGCAGGCACTTTGGAGCCCCAACAGCGATGAGTTCTGGCAATGGACGAATCGCCACATCATCGAATACGCCAAGATCAGCCGCGACAACCCGCATCTGATGGGCGTGTTCCTCGACTATGAAAACTACGCGCCGCGGAAAGAGGGCAACCTCTACGAGCTTTCTTATGACGACACGATCATGGGCATGTTCGCTAAATCGAAGGGTATCGAATTGCCGCGGCTGGATTTCGACAAACGTAAGAATTGGTTAGAGTCACAAAAACTACACAAAGAATTTTCCCAGTTTCAGATCAACCATTGGCGCCAGCGTTGCCGCGCGTTGCGCAAGGCCGTCGACCGCCTCGATCCCGCCTTCCAATTTTGCATCTACCCGGCGCCCGGCTCGACATTTATGGTCGAGGCCACCTATCCCGAATGGTCGACCGAACAAGCTCCCATCATTCTGGCCGACGCCTCGGTGTACGGCCGCCCGGGCCGATTCTTGTCGCAAAAGGACAGCCTGGCCGGTAACCGCGAGCGTTTGCTCAAGCGTATGGAAGTGCCCCGCAAGGCGGGCGTACCATTCATCTACAGCGGCGGAATCGATCCCCTGGTCCGCGGCGCCGACCCGGAATTCAGTGGCAAAAACGCCGTCATGATTTCCGACGTAACCGACGGCTACTGGATCTTCTACGAAGGCCCGACCTACACCAAGGCGGACCATGCCGACTACTGGCGTTGGTTCACCTGGGCCAACAAGGCCATAGCCAAAGGCGACTTCGACGTGCAACACGAACCGCGCCAAACGCCAACCGATTGGGGACAACTGCAGGTCTTCAAACAAGCTGCGGCCACACCCAACTTGACGACCATGGAATCGAGCGGTCGGGAAACGAAGTATCCGAGCGTTCAGCTCCGCGGCGAGAACCTGTTGCTGCTTGCCTGCCGGGCGGGCCAACCGGTTGCGGTCAAATTGGCCAACCGTCCCGTGGGAAAATATGACTGCATGCTCGCTTGGGAAGTTCGACGCGTAGGCGGAGGCAAAATCACCTCGGGCACAATCCCACACGCAAGCCAGGGCACGGTCGCGTTTACGCCCGACAAAGATGGCGTCTACCTGCTGGGCGCTTCTTCGGGATCGTGTAGCTGGTCGGTGCAAAGCTCGAACGTTGCGGTGGGGATGTACGCCCGCGAGTGGCTGAAACTGATACGCGGCGCCAAACGGCTGTACTTCCAAGTGCCGGCCACGCTCAAACAATTCACCATCACCATCAAGGGTGCGGGCGTCGAGACCGTGCGGGCAAACGTCTTCGATCCCGACGGCAAACAAGTCGCCACAGCACAGACCAGCATCGACAAACACACGGTGAAAATCAACGTCCCAACCGGCAAGCAGGACGTAAACAGTTCCGGCACCGTATGGTCGATACAAACCACGCGAGCGGATCAAGGCACGCTGGAAGATTATTCCATCCAGTTGGATGCCAAGCTGGCACCGACGCTATCGTTTGTGCCAAAGCAAGTGTTTGGGGTGAAAAAGTAGAAGAAGGATATGCCTAAAGAACCCAAAAAAATAGCCGTTATCGGTGGCGGTATCGCCGGGCTAGCGGCCGCTCATCGGTTGGTCGAACTGGATCCCGAGTGCCGCATCGCGCTTTTCGAACGTGCTGACCGCTTGGGCGGCGTGCTCTGGACCGTGCATGAGAACGGCTACCAGATCGAACAAAGCGCCGACAACTTCATCACCACCGTGCCCTACGGCCTGGATCTGTGCCGGCGGCTGGGCCTGGCCGACGAACAGATC
>CAZISU010000170.1:0-9127 GCA_964541935.1 uncultured Planctomycetaceae bacterium
GGCCGCCATTCCGAAGAAATGTTCGCCTGGGCCGACGTGATTGTCACCAGCCCCTTGGACCCGCTCAAGAAAGCCGTCCACGGCAGCCAGTTCGCCGGTTACGACGTCTGCCAGATCGACGACGCCAAGGTGCTGGGCATTGTGGCTAGCAGTGATAGCAAAGGGCAGCTCTGCGATAAAGTCGACGAGATCGACCACGAACATCCCATTTCCATCGTCTTGGACAAAACGCCCTTCTACGGCGAGATGGGCGGCCAGGTCGGCGACCACGGCGAGATCCGCGGCGACGGTTTCCGTTTCGAAGTCACCGATACCCAGGTCGACGGCTCGTTCACGGTTCATATCGGACACCTCCGCGAAGGCGAGATCATTCTGGGCCAGAAGGTGACCGCCACGGTCGACCTCGAGCGCCGCCAGGCCATCCGCCGCGCCCACTCGGCCACGCATATCCTGCACCACGCCCTCCGCTCCATCCTCGGCCAACACGCCGAACAGCAGGGCTCAAAGGTCGACGAAGACATCCTCCGGTTCGACTTCACCAACCCCAAGGCCGTGCCGCGCGAAGAGCTGCGCAAGATCGAAGACGCCGTTAACGCGTTGGTTTCCGACGGAGTCGACATCGGTTCTAAAGACATGTCGCTACCCGACGCCCGTAAGCTGGGCGCCACGATGCTCTTCGGCGAAAAGTATCCCGACATCGTCCGCGTGGTCGCCATGGGCGAGTTCAGCAAGGAGCTTTGCGGCGGCACGCACCTGGAAAATACGGGCCAAGTGGGCCTCATGAAGATCGTAGGCGAAGAAAGCGTAGCCGCCGGCACGCGCCGCATCACGGCCCTCACCGGTCAGTCCGCCCTGCAACATGCCCAAAAACAGGTCGCGATTCTGAACGAAACCGCGCCGCTGCTGGATCTCCCGGCCCAGAAAACCGATGTCGAAGCCCTGCTCGAAAAAGATCGTCAAGCAGCCTTGGACCTCTTGCACAGCACCGAAACCGTGCTCTCGCAGGTCGCGGCCATAATGAAAATCCCCGCCGCCGAAGTGCCGCCGCGTGTAAAAGCCCTGCTTGAGGAAAATCAACAACTCAAACAGAAACTCGAACTCGAAGATGACGCGGCCGAAGTCAAAGCCGACACCGATCTTGCGGCTCGTGTCGAAGCCCTCACCAAAGCCAACCGCCAGCTCAAGAAGCAAGCCGCCGCCGGCCCGAACGCCGCCGGTACCGACGTCGATGAGCTCTTGGCCAAGGCCGAAGAAATCGCCGGCGTCAAGGCCGTCATCACCGAGGTGCCCGACGCCAACGCCGATCTCCTACGTCAAATCATCGACCAACTCCGCCGCAAAGCGGCTCCCATCGCCGTCATGCTCGTGGCCCCCGCCGACGAAGGCAAGGTCGTGCTCATGGCCGGCCTGAGCCGCGATCTTGTCGAAAAGGGGCTAGACGCCGTGAAATGGGTCCGCGCCACCGCCAAGCTAGTCAAAGGCGGCGGCGGCGGACGACCAGATATGGCACAGGCCGGTGGAAAAGATGCCTCCAAAATCGCCGAAGCCCTAGAAAAAGCCCGCACAGATCTAACCGAAGCGCTAAACTAAAGCCGCTCGCGGCTTCGCATAGTCTCGCTTGAGGCATCTCTTATTATAGAGTGCAAAACTTGCAAGCAGAAAATCCATACAAAGCCCCGCCTGAAGTAGCTGAAGATTCCAGCCCGGTGACGTCCCCAAATCGACAAGGTGGAGATGGGCCGGCGATTCCAATTGTGGTCGGCACATTTATCGGTGGAATCGCTGGATTGACGTTGCTGATCCAAACGGGAAGCGGACTAGGTTTTCTTGGATCGATGCCAGGTGCAATTGCAGGATCGCTCTACTATCGCTTTCGATCATCAGCATGGCCGATAGACCCAACGACGAAACGCAGACGCTATATTTATGCCTTAATTGTAACTCTGCCTCTTCCAGCGATCACTGCATACACCACGGGTATGCGAGCTCAAGGATTTGCGATGACAATGATAGTCTTGTGGGTTTGTGCGTCAGTTGGAATCGGCATCTTGCTAAGCGGAGACCGTCGCCCTCCCATCTGCAACCCAGAAAAAAATAGCCCGCAGGGCTTGGGATAATATAGCCCAGGGTTGCCGCGAGAACGGCTACCCTGGGTGACTAAGACGCACCGAAACACAAACCCCAACGGGGTTTTGGAAAACGGAGGTCCGCAAGAGGCAGCAGCCTGAGGTTCGAAATCCTCTTGTCGCTGAGGTAGCCCGATAGGCAAGTTATCGTGCTAACCCTTCTATCCCACTCAAGAGAATGGTACAGTGTGTGCCCAAAAATCCGCTGGACTAACGAGTTTCTGGTGTTTTGGATTTGAGACGGACATTTACGAAGTTGCCGGAGTTCGATATACTGACCGTCGAAGGGAGAGCAAGCAATGGATGCATTTAACCGAGGCAACGCCGACGTCAAGAAGGGCGAGCCCGACAAAGCCATCGCCGACTATACCGAAGCCATCCGCCTCAACCCAAACGACGCCAAAGGCTACTACAACCGGGGCGTCGTCTACGGCAAAAAGGGCGAACTCGACAAAGCTGAAGCCGACTTCACTGAAGCCATCCGGCACAACCCGAAATCCGCCAAAGCCTACTACAACCGGGGCCTCGTCTATGACGACAAGGGCGAACCCGACAAAGCCATTGCCGACTACACCGAAGCCATCCGCCTCAACCCGAAAGATGCCAAAGCCTACGCTTGCCGGGGCGTCGTCTACGACGATAAGGGTGAACTCGACAAAGCCATCGCCGACTACACCGTAGCCATCCGACTCAACCCGAACGACGCCAAAGCCTACTACAACCGGGGCCTCGCCTACGACGATAAGGGCGAACCCGACAATGCCATCATCGACTACACTGAAGCCATCCGGCTCAATCCAAAAGACGCTGATGCCTATCGCAATCGGGGCCTCGTCTACGGCGACAAGGGCGAATTCGCCAAAGCTATCGCTGGCTACACCGAAGCCATCCGGATCAATCCGAAAGACACCGAAGCTTACTATAGCCGGGGCAATGTCTACGTCGAAAAGGGAGATCCCGATAAAGCCATCGACGACTACACCGAAATCATCCGGCTCAACCCGAAATACACTAAAGCCTACTACAACCGGGGCGTCGTCTACGGTGACAATGATGAACCTGTCAAAGCCATCGACGACTACACCGAAGCCATCCGTCTCGACCCGAAAGACGCCAAAGCCTACTACAACCGGGGCGTCGTCTACAACGACAAGAGCGAACCTGACAAAGCCATCGACAACTTCACCGAAGCCATCCGACTCAACCCAAACAACGCCGAAGCCTACTATGGCCGGGGTTTTGTCTACGGCGACAAGGGCAAACTTGACAACGCCATCGACGACTACAGCAAAGCCATCCAGCTCAACCCGAAATGCACCGAAGCTTACTACAACCGGGGCGTCATCTACGGACGCGACAAGGGCGAACTCGACAAAGCCATCGCCGACTTAACCGAAGCCATCCGGCTCGACCCGAAAGACGCCAAAGCCTACAACAATCGTGGCATCGTCTTCGCTGACAAGGGCAAACCCGACACAGCCATTGCCGACTACACCGAAGCCATCCGTCTCGACCCGAAATCCGCCAAAACCTACTACAACCGGGGCGTCGTCTACGACGACAAGGGCGAACCAGATAAAGCCATCGACGACTACACCGAAGCCATCCGCCTCGACCCAAAATACGCCAAAGCCTACTTCAATCGGGGCGTTGCCTACAAGAAGAAAAACGATCAACCCAAGGCTGAAGCCAACTTCGCGAGGGCAAGGGAATTCGGATGCGAGCAGGAATGATCGGTTACTGTTTACCTATGTATATGGGAGAATGCCATGTTAACGGTTTATGCGATTTCCGGCGGCTCGGGCGAAACGGCGGAACGAGTGACGTATGCCGCCCTCTCGCAATTCGAGAACGCGCCTGGTGCCACGGGCAAGAAGATGATTCAGGTGCCACTTCCCTGAAAGAGATTCAGTTGTCAAGTGCCGCCTGGTGGATTTTTGGGTGTACGCTCCGCGCTGGGCCTGAAAAGGGCCGTTTTTCGCGGTTTCGAGTTTGAATAAGTCTGGAAATAATTTTCGACGCGAGTGTTGTCGTCACGGTCTTTTTATCGAGGCGTCTTGCTGCCGTTCTTTTCTTTGCGGCTGCACCCCTACACATCCCTTCGTGGATACGTCTGCTGTGTCAGCAGTCGTTCAGGCTATTTTGGCCTGACACCGAATATTCTATTGCGACCATCCCACGAACGCGAAGGCCGTCTCATTCAGGCTGACGCTCGACTGCGAAGGTCGAGTCCAAGTGCCACCTCAGACTGGCCTTGCGCCGTGGGGATCTTCTCGCCCATGCGGCAAGAGATCGATGCAACTACGCTGCGACGCTTATGCTGTTCTCCTGTTGTTGTTTTTGAAACATGCATCCATTATCAACCACCGAGCCGTCGTTGGCCGAGCCGGTTGGGAGCGACCAGAGGTATGGGATGCGGGGCAGTGACGTCGGGAGCCGGGCCCCAACCGGATTGGCCGACGACGGCGGCGCACCGTCAGGGATCGTTGACTCGCCGTGATTGTCTGTCTGCTTGCGTTTCATCATGTTCTCCGATTACGCCGCCTTACCGCGTCGCGACGGTCGGTTATTTTCTTCGAACGCGTGTCCGGCTGAACCAGCACGATGTCGTGACAATCGTATTCTCGCAACATCTTGATCAGCCAATGATTGAATCCGCAAACCTCCAGAATCGTTACGAACCCCCCTTCCGGCCCGCTAATATCCAGCAAGTCATCAAAGAACTTATGCACCCGCTCCCATTGTGTGCTGACCTGCCGTTTCAGCACGATATCGCCTTGTTCGTTACGAAGATTCACGGTCAATTGCTTGCGGTGTTGGTCGATTGCAAGGTATCCATTTTTCTAGTGTCCCTCATCGAGCATCAGCCAAAACTCAGCAGCGCAATCCTCGACCAGCCCACACTCGAATTCCACATTCCCCAAAATATTAGTGCGAATTAGCGGCTATTAGTGTTCCCATTCCCCAGTGGTCCAATCCACCTGGCCCGTGCCCAATGCAACCTCACGGCTCTGGATAAGAGTCTTCATGCCCATGGCCACGCAAGCGTGGACCATGGCACCCTGGTATGGCGTTTGGCACCCTGACTTATTTACTCAGTCAATCAGCACGGCTCAATTGTGAGGTTGTGCTTTGTTTCTGAAGATCCGCCTTCTTCTCTGCAGCGGCGTTGGCCTCGTCTACCAATTCGCGGGCGGCCGCTAGTTCTTGCTTCGAAAAAACAGGGTCGACCGGCAGCAGCTTGCTTTTTTTCATGGCGGCAAGTTCTTTCCAACTCTTGCCGTTGTTCAAGTGCCAGGCGGCTGCCTGGGCGGCCCGTTGGCTGGCGTCCGGGGCGGACATCAGGCTCAGAAGCTCGGACACGGCCGGTTTGTCGCTGACCTGTGCGACCGGTCGGATTTCGTATTTGGCCTTCGGCTTAGGGTCGGGCTTGCCGTGTTCCAGGCAAACGGTGGTCAGCTTCATCTGCCCGACCTTTTCCGGAGCCACGTTGAACATCGGCCCAAATACAGGCTGTCTTTGTTGCCCTTGCTGACCGTTTTGATTGCCCATGTTCATGAAGGGGCCGTTGCCGATCTGGTTTCCCTGCGCCGGGAATGCGCCACCTACCTGCTGCGTCTGCCCGAGCCCGTTGTTGCCCTGCCCGAGTTGGCCTTGTTGGCCCTGTTGCCCGAACTGCTGCCCGCCCGGCTGCCAACCTTGCCATTGGGCCAGTACCGGAACGGCCGCGAATGCTGCCGGAAAACGTACGTTCAACGGTTGCTCGGTTTGGTTATCGATCATCAGCCGCGCCTTGCGGGCGTTACGCGGGATGAGCCGCACGCGAATCTGCCCCTTTTCGATGGCCGGAAAAAAATCGACCGTTTCGTTCTGCGGATTGAAATCGCCCAAGCACTTCAAATCGCCATATGTGGATTCGCCGGCCTCCGCAACCGCCAGACCAACCAATCCCAAGCACAACATCACACCAAGAACGCGAAACAACATAACAGCACCTCCTCATCTGTTCGCCATTGGGTCGACTTGACCCAGCCATACAATGGGGGGACGACCGCCCATCTTACCGCAGGCTAACGGAATTCGCGAAAATGGCAAGCAGAAAATAAGTAGAACGGCAGAGATGTACTTTCGGGGGGACAAAGATGTCCGTCGGCAAAGCATCAAGGGCTTGTAATATTTCGACCAGATGCTGCGGCTGTTTGAGTGGTAAAGAATTGGGATGATCGTCACGCTTAAGCGTTAGGCTTTGTGTGCGGGGTACAACCGACCGCTATCGTCTTACGGCAGCCTTGGCCTTTTGGCTCAACTTGTCGAGGAAATTGGTCACGTCGATATACTCTCTGGCGTTGAGGTCGTCGGCCATCCGCCGCAGCGAGCTTTTCATGCGATTGACTGCCAGGACGATTTGGTTGAAGTCGCTTTCTCTTAGGCCGGGTCTGCCTGGTTCTGCTTTTTGCATGATCGTTTCTATACGAACCCGCGGCTTTCTGAAGGTACTTAGCTTTAGAAGTGCAGGCCAATCGAGATCCACGTAATAGGAATTACCAGGATACTCGGTGGGAAGCATGGTCGGCAGTATACTTTCCGGGGTTGCTGCTGTAGGGGCGTAATCGCCGAGACGCAAGACCAACTGGGGTGGCCAGTGACTTTTCGCAAGCGACCCGACGGTCGCCCTTGCTGGTCCGTTAACGCCGACATGAAGCACCAACTGCCGCGTCTGATGACTTTGCACAAAAGACTCGGCGTTCGTCCGCGAGTTGTCCACATGTCGCCGGGACTTGTTGATAAGGAACTGGTTTTGGGCTGTGTGACGCTGCTGCACTTGAGCAAGGCTCTGACGTTTGGCAGCTTGTTTCTGGTTGTAGATTGTTCGATTTGTCGCGGCTGCATTCATGGATGGATACGCACCCAAATTCACATATGTGCTGGGCCCCCAATAACCATATTGCGCCATCGCGGTGCTAGAACCGACGACAACTGCAAAGAGAAATACCTGAACTGATACTACCGAATTACAGAACATAACTTGCTCCTTTTCACGTTATTAGATAAATGTCGTTGCCGAGCGATCTCGACGTATGACAAACATTCGGAAGAAACCAAATGACTTCTGGGGTTTCATGGTTATCCTCCTTTGTTAAAGCAACGCGTGCTATTTATTAAGACAACGTCGCAGCTCAAACTAGGCGCGCTTTCGTGGTGCATTCCTTCTTGTTGCATTGGCTTGGCAAGCAAGTTCCTATGATGCTGACATTCCTGTAAACCTCCGCATGGCTTGCAGGGGGGCTCCCCTTAACCGGGGGTCGTTGCACATATTAGTTGGTTTGTTATCATCGAAAATGGTCCGATTCTGAATAATTCGCGCCCAATGCTCTGCATGCGTACGTCTATTAAGGAAGAAGCGTCAAATGCAAGAAGACACATCTGTTTCCTCAGGAATAAGCGACATGATTTCGCTTGCCAGAGAAAGGCCCGAGTTGCTGGGCGAACTGCTCGAACGTTATCGGCCGTTTCTGCTCTTGACGTTGCGACAGCAGATCGGCCCTAAACTGGGCGTGCGATGCAGTGCTTCGGATATTGTGCAGAAGACGTTTGTGAATGCTTGCCGGGGATTCGAACAGTTTGCCGGGTCTACGGAACCCGAGTTTTCGGCATGGCTTACACGAATCAAAGACCGTAGTTTGAAGGACTCGATCCGCGAACACGTACATGCTCAAGGACGGACTTTGGGGAAGGAACAACGACTGCATGATGCTAATGCGACGGCTTCGTTGTCTTGGTGCGAACCAGCGGCCGAACAATCGACACCCAGTCAGAAGATGATACGGGGCGAAAGGGCCTTGCATCTGGCGGCGATTATCGAATCGCTTCCCAAGATGCAAGGCGAAGCAATTCGGTTGCGTCATATGGAAGGGTGCACGCTGGAAGTGATCGCCGACCGTTTGGAACGAACCGTACCGGCAGCGGCTGGCCTGGTCAAGCGAGGCGTGAAAGCGTTGCGAGAGAAGATGGCGGAATCGTCCTGGAATTAGAGAGAGCCAGGTAGAGAATATCACATGCATACCCACGATGACGGCAGTTTTTACAAAGACTTGCCGCGATACCCCACTAGCCTTGCAGATTCCGTACAGGTGATAGACCATGACCAAACTCGAACAGGCCGACAAACACACTCCTTTTGACGACATTCTGGCCGATTACATAGTGCGAATTGACCGAGGTGAAGCGGTCGACCGTGACGCGTATATCATACGACATCCTGCACATGCCGAGCAGTTGCGGGTGTATTTTCGAGATTCTGACGCTGTGGGGCATATGATCGATTCGGTCTGTGTGTCAAATGACGTCACTACCGAAGCAACGGACGATATAACTTCAACGGCGAAGAAAGGCCGGATTGGCGACTATGTGCTGCAGGAAGAGATCGGTAGTGGTGGAATGGGCGTGGTTTATCAGGCCTATCATACGCGTCTGAAGAAAAGAGTGGCACTCAAGGTTCTCGCCCAAGACCGCATAACCGATCCTCTAGTTGTGGCCCGCTTTGAGCGTGAGATGGCGGCCGCCGGCCGCATCGATCACCCTAACGTGGCTCGGGCAACCGATGCGGGTGAGTTCGAGGGGAACCCATACCTGGTGATGGAGTATATCGAGGGAGTCGACTTGGGGACGTTGGTAAAACAATTTAGGAGTCTAGAGGTAGCCGATGCATGCGAGTTGATTCGCCAAGCGGCGGTTGGCTTGCAGATCGTTCATAAGCACAATTTGGTGCATCGCGACATCAAGCCTTCGAATCTGATGCTTACCAACACGGGACAGGTGAAAATTCTCGACATGGGGTTGGCACGGCTCGGTGCCGACGAAATCTTGAACCGCGAGTTAACGACAACGGGCCAGATCCTGGGCACCGTCGATTACATGGCCCCGGAGCAGGCCTCCGACATTCGCTCGGTCGACATCCGGGCCGACATCTATAGCCTGGGTTGCTCGCTCTATCGTCTGCT
>CAZISU010000171.1:0-9105 GCA_964541935.1 uncultured Planctomycetaceae bacterium
TTCCTGGTTTCCCGCCCTTCGCTTGCGCTTCGGGTTAGTGTGGATTGATGGATGATCGGGGCGAATGGTATATGGTAATCGATGGGGCGGGGCGATCAAAGTGAACCTTCGCGATGGGGCCTTCGTAGAAAAGAGTGAGTGGGCAAACTAACACCCCAGTAAAGGTTACCCATTTTGAATGTAGTGTAACTCAACGGTGGGGCCACGGCGAGGATTTCAGATCTATTATAGGCCCTCCCCCGATCTGAAGTTCCGCTAGGCCCCACCCATTTTCACTACTATCGAGCTTGCCCCGAATCGGCTTTGCGGGTAATATGGATCCCGACTGGTCGGATTGGCAAAGCTGGGATGTTTACTTGGGCTTTTAGGGCCTTTTTGACTGCCGAGATCAACCGTCACGGAACGATATGAGATTCTATAGTTCTGTCCTTCCCAATTCCCGACAGTCCATCCCCCGACCGATCACAAACTAATCATTTAGATTATCCCCGAGTTTGAAGAGGTTTTTTTGTGCCATTAACGCTTGATACGATTCGTACGCGACTGCTGCTGCCCGCCGCTTTGTTGCTCTCGCTTGCCATTCTTTTGCCGACATGCACTTGGGCCGACCCGGTAGGGCCAAAATCCAACGACCGCTACATTACGCTTTCGGTGGTGTCGCTATTAAAGAATAAACACCTTTCGCGACACGATCTCGACGATGAGATCTCGCAACGGTTCATGAAGACGTATTTGAAGATGCTCGACCCCGGCAAGATGTACTTCTACCAGTCGGACATCGACGAGTTTATGAAACACAAGCTGCAGTTGGATGATCTGGCGCGGCGAGGCGACATCGGCTTCGGTTACAAGGTCTACCAGCGGTTTCTGGAGCGGGTTGATGAACGCACGAAAATGGCCGACGAGCTGTTGAACACCAAACACGATTTTACCATCGACGAAGATATTATGCGCGACCGCGAGGACGCCAGCTATCCGAAAACGCCCGCCGAAGCCCGCGAGCTATGGCGGAAGCGGGTAAAATACGACCTGTTGGTTTTGCGGACAGACAAGAAGAAGCCCTTGACGGGCGAGAAAGCGGTCGAGAAGCTGAAAAACCGTTATGCCAGCCGCGCGCGTCGCATGCACCAATATAGCAGCGACGATCTGCTGGAGATGTATCTGACGGCCATGACGTCTTCTTACGACCCACACACGACCTACATGTCGCCCAGTACGCTGGAAAACTTCGAGATCGCGATGCGTCTTCAGCTCGAGGGCATCGGCGCGTCGTTGCAATCGGACGATGACGGCACCACGGTAATCAAGAAGATCATCCCCGGCGGCGCTGCCGACAAGAACGGTGGACTGCATCTGGAAGATCACATCACGGGCGTGGGCCAGGGCCCCGAGGGCGAGATCGTCGACATAGTGAACATGAAGCTCACGAACGTGGTCAAGCTGATCCGTGGCGAGCGGGGCACGATTGTGCGTCTGCAAGTCACTCCGGCCGACGATTCGGGCGAAAAGATCGTGAGTATCACGCGTGAGAAAATCGAGCTCAAAGATAGCGAGGCCCGCGGCGAGGTCGTCGAGGAAGGCAAGAAGCCCGACGGCAGCCCCTTCAAGATCGGCGTTATCGACTTGCCCAGCTTCTATATGGACATGGACGGCGCGCGGCGCGGTCTGCCCAACTTCAAAAGCACAACCCGCGACGTGCGACGCATATTGGACGGTTTTAAGAGCAAAGGCGTGGATGCGGTGGTGCTCGATCTACGCATGAACGGCGGGGGATCGTTGACCGAGGCCATCAATCTGACGGGCCTGTTTATCGACCGCGGCCCGGTGGTGCAAGTCAAAGGCCTGGGCGGATACATCCTTTACGAGGATCGCGATCCGGGCGTGGCCTGGGACGGACCGTTGGTGGTTCTGACCAGTAAATTCAGCGCCAGTGCCAGCGAAATTCTGGCCGGTGCCATTCAGGATTATCACCGCGGACTGATCGTGGGCGACCATGCCACACACGGCAAGGGCACCGTGCAAAGCCTGCACGATTTGAACCGCGAACTGGGTGTTTTCAAGATCCCCGGCGTGGGCAAGCTGGGCGCCTTGAAGATCACGATGCAGCAATTCTATCGCCCCAACGGCGACAGTACGCAAAATCGCGGCGTTCTGGCGGACGTGGAGCTGCCCAGCCTCACGACCCATTGGGACGTGGGCGAGGCCGACCTGGACTACCCGGTGGCTTTCGATAAGCTCGACTGTCTCGAGTTCCCGAAATGTAACGACGTAAGTAGTCCGCAGTGCAAAGAATTGCAAAAGCTCTCTCAGGAGCGCTGTGAATCCTCGGAGCATTTCCAGAAGTTGATGAAGAACATCAGCAAGTACAAGGAAATGAAGGATCGTAAGACGGTCACCCTCAACGAGGCAAAGTTCCGGGCCGAACGGGCTGAAATGAACACCGACGATGAGAAAAAGAAGAAGGTCGAGGAGATAAACAACCCCAACCGGCCGGTCGTGAAACGCGACGACTACATGAACGAGGCCCTGGCCGTGACGCTGGACTATATCCGCATGGCAAACGGCTTGCCGCTTAAATAATACTAGGAAGTTGCGTCATCGACGCGACTACGCGAGACCGTTTTAGATAGCCACCCATTTATGTAAGTGCTTTTATTTAAGCACCTTGCATAGATGGGTGGCTATTTTGCGTTTGCAAGTGAGGTGACCAAAGCCTGGGAAACATTCAACGTCCTCGCTTGCGCTTCGGGTTAGTATGGTTCATGAATAATTCGGGGTCGTCGAAGTCAAAGCATGTTTGCCATATCTCCCTCGATCAGGTGTGGTTGAGTCCGGTCTGCATGACCACTACAATCGGAATAAAGTGAGATTTCCATGACCGTGTGGGCCTTGTATGCCCAGGCTGTCGGCTGGGGCTGGGTTTCTGATTGCCACCAAGGGAGGCTTGTCATGCGCGGGCGTTTTGTCGATTTTGGTAAAGGGTTGTTTGGACGCGGGCATTCAGAGCGAAGGAACACCAAGCATGGCGCAATGTTGGGACGTGCGATATTTGGTCGGCGCTCGCGGTGCGAATGTCTGGAAGAGCGGGCCTTGCTGGATGCGGGCGGGCTTTCGCTGGATGAAACGTCTTTCAATTCGTTAGCAGATGAAATGCTGGGCGACGTGACCGAGCCGGAGGCGGCCTATGCTGCGGGCGAGATTCTCATCAAACTGGCCGAGCCAAATGCGGCCGACTTTTCCTTAAAGGCCTCGATGAACCTGTCGAGCATGACCAGCATGGGGCCCGAGTTGCCTGCGGCCTCATTGTCCAGCTTGCTGTTGCTTTACAGCACCGAACCAATCACGTCCGTTTTTGCCGACACGGTACAAAGCGATTCCATTGAAGTAACAGCCAGCGTAGCGTATGCGGTGGAGGAAAGTGTAGACGATGCACAGTCGCAACGGGCGGATCTTGCCCTTTGGCATCGAGTGGTTGTATCAGAAGATGCCGATATCGAGGCCGTGGCTGCGGCCTTCGCGGCCGTGCCCGAGGTGGCGTATGCCGAGCCGAATTACGAGTGGGGATTGACGGACGAGATCCCCACGGTTATCGAAGGTCTGCCCGACGGGACAACCGACCCGGCCTACGACACTCAATGGTTCCATTCAAATGCCAAGATCCCTAACGCCTGGAACTACCTAAACACGAACGGCGTTTATCCGGGCGGAAATCGCGACGTGGTGGTGGCGGTGATCGATACGGGCGTGGACTACACGCACGAAGAGCTTGCGGGCAACATGTGGGTCAATCCGGACGAGATACCCGGCAACGAAATAGACGACGACGGTAATGGTTTCAGCGTGGTGTCCGACGGTCGTTCTCACGCGGGCGATCCGGTTGATTTCAATGGACACGGCACGCATGTGTCCGGTATTATAGCGGCGCAGGGCTTCAACGGCGACGGCGGCATAGGCGTGGCCTTTAATACCCAGATCATGGCCATCCGGGCTGCCCAGTTCACCGGTACGTTGACCACGCAAGATATCGGCGAAGGCATCCTCTACGCGGTGGAGAACGGGGCGGAAGTTATTAATATGAGCTTTGGCGGGTATACATATTCACAAATCGTTGCCGATGCGTTGGAAGTTGCATTGAATCAATGTGTTCTGGTGGCCGCTTCAGGAAACGATGGAGCGTCAGTTCCCTGCTATCCGGCCCGTTTTCCATACGTAATCGGTGTGGCCGCATCGACGCCGGATGATTCCAAGGCGTGGTTTTCCAATACAGGCGATGTTATGGCACCTGGAGTTTCGGTCTATAGTACGTTGCCCGACAATAGCTACGCATCTTGGAGTGGGACCTCCATGGCCGCGCCGGTCGTCTCGGGTGTTGCCGCGCTGATGCGATCGTATTTCTGGCAGCGTGACGTTTACAGTTCGCGTTTTATCATGGGCAGCGTTTTAGATTCAGCCATGCGTGAAGACATTGCAACGGGAGCAACTAAAACCAGCGTTGTGGATGCGTATCGCGCCTTGACCGACCCTCCCCAGCCCGGTGTATCGGTCTATGAGAACTGGCTTTTTGACGATCAGGGAATTGATGCGAGTAACGACGGCGATGGACGAATTGATTCGGGCGAAACACTACATTTGGCCGTCGAGCTCTTCAATCGTTCCGGCAGCGCCGAGAACGTAACCGCCACGCTCAGGGCGGCACAAGGGCCTAGCTTGGCGACGGACCCTTATGTCACGATCAGCAGCGACACGGTCAATTTCGGCGATATCGGCCCCTTCGCCATGGCCGACAACGGCCTAATCTGGGACGAAGGGGGAGTGATAACAGGCGTCGACACTCCGTTTGTGTTCACGGTCAATCCCGACTGCCCCAACGACCACGTGATTCCCTTCACTTTGACCATCACGTTCGAGGATGGCTGGGACGAAGATCATGCTCAGTTTACGCGCGTGAGCCGTTTCAACTACATAGTCCAGCGAGGAAAGAACATCCCAGGCGTAATCAGCGAAGATACGGAACTGACATCGGATGAATACTGGATCGTGGGCGGCCCGGTTTTGATCGAGGAGGGTGCCACACTGACAATCCGCGAGGGGACGCATGTGCAATGGGGCGCTATTAGCGATGATCCCTACAATCCCGGCCCGCAGACTGGGTATATGATAGTTCGTGGGAATCTTGAGGTAGAAGGGACAGCACAGAATCCCGTTTCGTTGTTCCCGTCGTATCTCGTTTCCGGTCAGAGCGTGGAAATCACGGTTGAAGGCGGCAATGCGAACATGAATTACGTTGAGGTCCAAAACCCTGACCTTATTGGATTTGGAGCGATCGATCATGCTTACTTCGGTTGGGATATATATCAAGCGAACGTTCGCGCCTGGAGGATTTCCAACAGTATTTTCCATAAGTTTCGTGGCGGCGGCGCTATCACGGCCACCTATGATTTCGACACTTGTTTGTTTGATGCAGGACATATTGCACCGCCCAGTGCCGGCTCCTACGATACCCATTCGGCAAACAGGCTCTACAATAACGTGTTTTTGCAGGACAACGAGAACAACTCGCCTCTCGCTTTAAGTCTGGACCGCACCTATTCGGATGAATGGTATCTAGACACCTTCTACAGCACCACCGTGCATGACGGCAACACATATGCCCTTTTAAAGTTAACCTGGAATAACTGGCGATCACTGGATACGTCGGTCATCGAGTTGCTGGCAAGTTACTACGGCGGGCACATCGCCTCCATTCACAGTGCCGAGGAAGAAGCCTTCTTATTGTCAATTCCTCGAGTGTCAGGGCCCAATACATACTACATCGGTTTATCGGACGAGGGCCACCCGGGTACATATGAATGGACAGATGGAACCCCGATGGACTACAGCAATTGGTATGATGGGCAGCCTCCGTTACCAGATATATCATCTGAAATAGATTTGTATGTAAAACACGATAGCAACGGATGGCATGCCGGCGGTCCCACGGGTACGGGGCGCTGTTTCTATCTGTGTTTCCCTGGTGAACTCACGACCGCAGAACTCAACGAGCCGTTACAAAATGGTGATGTCTGGGATTATATTCGAGAGAACTATCGTGGCAAACTCACGGGCAACGCCTTCTTGAGTAAGCACTGGGATCCAAACATCAACCGCTGGATGCAATTCTACGCCGAAGGGGGCTCGCAGGGCGCAGATGGCTATGTCGCCATGCACAACAATTACTGGGGATCCGATTCCGAAACGATAATCGACCACATGATTGTCGACTACTACGACAACTTTGTCACGGCCCCGGTCGACTACGGCACGCCGCCTTCGCACGGGTTTGAATCGACCTACCCCTTCGTGGAAAGCATGTCGATTAACGGCGTCCCCGCCGAATCGGTTCCCGAGGTCGGGGCTGGTCAGACGACGTTTACGGTGAACTTCAATCGCGACATGGACCCCACGGTGCAGCCGTTTGTGACGTTTGGGCCTTCGTCGCCGCATACGGATTTCAGCGTACATGCGATCGGCGGTAACGACGCGGGGTACAACGATAATGTCGTGGAGTTCACGGTTTCGCTCTCGCTGGCCTGCGGGCAAGCGGTTACGGTCGACTATGCCACGATGGACGACACGGCCATTGGCGGGGTCGATTACGAAGCCAGCAGCGGGACGCTGACTTTCGAGCCGCATCAGACAATCGAAGTGACTATCCTCGGAGATATTTGGGAAGAGACGGACAAGAGCTTTTCCGTGCGGCTCTCCGATCCCACGTTTGTGACACTTGCCGACGATACGGCCACGGGCACGCTCGAAGATGACGATCCCGTGCTTTCGATCGGCGATGTGACGATACTCGAAGGCGATGCGGGAAGCAGCGAGGCCGTGTTTACCGTAACGCTTTCGTCGGTTAAAGATGAAACCGTGAGGGTCGAGTTTGAGACGCAAGACGGTACGGCCGTGGCGGGAGTGGATTACGAAGCGGTCGCCGGGAGTCTAAGCTTTGCGGCGGGTGAACTGACACAGACCGTCGTCGTGCCCATTGTGGGAAACACGATCCACGACGGCGACCGCGAATTCTCGGTGCGGCTGCTCCATCCGCGTTTGGCCAATATCGACGATAAGGAAGGCACGGCCACGATTAACGACGACGATCCGTTGATTACGATCGACGATCTGGCGGTGGTCGAAGGTGACGCGGGCAACGTGGGCAGGCTGGCAAGCGTGCGACTCTCCGCGCCGGCCGCGCGGCCGATTAGCGTCGATTATGCGACCGTCGACGATACGGCCACGGCGGGCGAAGATTATCAGGCCGCCACTGGAACGATTACATTCCTTGAAGGGCAGCAAGAACAAACCATCGCTCTGGACATATTGGGCGACACGAGCGCGGAACTGAATGAGACTTTTTATATTGACCTGTCCGCTGCCGTGGGTGGCGTGATCGACGACGCACAAGGCGCGGTCACGATAGTCGGCGACGACGGGCCGGTGTTGTCGGTCGGTGACGTTTCGCTGGTGGAGGGCCACGCGGGCACGACCGACGCGGTTTTCACCGTCACGCTTTCCGCAGATCCCGCCGCGAGTGTGACCGTCGACTACGCGACCAGCAACATTACGGCCACCGCCGGCGAAGACTATCAGTCCGTGAGCGGCACGCTCAGCTTCGAACCCGGGCAGCCGCTTACGCAGACGGTTGCCGTGGCGGTCAACGGCGACACGCTGAATGAGTCCGACGAAACTTTCGGGATCATGCTCGCCAACGCAAGTGTGGCGGTGAGCGATTGGGTCGGCGAGGCAACAATCGGCAACGACGATCCGTTGCTTTCTATCGACGACGTAGCGATCATCGAGGGCGACGCGGGAACAACGGATGCCGTTTTTACAGTGAGCCTGTCGGTCGATTCGGGAGAAACGGTTACGGTCGATTACGCCACGGCGAACGGGCAGGCCATTGCCGGACTGGACTATCAGGCGGTGAGCGGAACACTCACGTTCACGTCCGGCGGGCCGCTTACGCAAACCATCGCCGTGCCCATCATGGGCGATACGACCGACGAGGGCAACGATGATTTTCTGGTCGAGTTGTCGGCCGCCACAAACGCGCAGATTGACGATAGCCAGGGCAGCGGTACGATTGGCAACGACGATTTGCCGCAGGTGACCATCGACGACGCGTCTGTTTGGGAAGGCGACGATGGCACCACGCAGCTCGAATACACAATCAGCCTCTCGGCCGATCCACTCTCCGCGGTGACCGTCGATTACGACACGAGCGACGACACGGCGGTGATTTATGAGGACTACGAACCGGCACATGGAAGCGTGACCTGGCGGCCGGGCGAGCCGTTGGAGCGAACGATTAGTGTGACGATCCTGGGCGACGCGATTGACGAGGGCGACGAAACGATTTTGCTGGATCTGAGCAATATTAGGCAAGGCGTCATCGGCGACGCGCAGGCCGTGGGCACGATTCTGGACGACGAGCCGAGTGTGTCAATCGATAACGTCACGCTCGTGGAAGGCGACAGCGGCGCGCTGGATGCCGTCTTTACAGTGAGCCTGGCTGCGGCGCCGGATCGAACGGTTACGGTGGATTACGCCACGTCCGACGGCACGGGCACGGCTGGCAGCGACTATCAGAGCGCCAGCGGCACGCTCACTTTCGAGCCGGGGCAGCCCACCTCGCAGACGATTTCAGTGTCGGTTACGGGCGACACGGATAACGAGACGAACGAAACGTTCTTTGTGAATCTCAGCGGCGCGGGCGGGGCCAGGATTACTGCCGCGCAGGGGCTGGGCATGATCGTCGGCGATGATGGGCCACTCGTATCTATCGCCGACGCAGGTTTTGCCGAAGGGGATAACGGCACCGTGAATCAGGCCTTCACCGTTACCATTTCGGCCGAACCGCCGGAGCGAGTGGTGGTCGATTACCAAACCGTCGACGTCACGGCCACGGCAGGCGTCGATTACCAAGCGGTCAACGCCACACTGGTTTTCGATCCCGGCCAACCGCTCACGCAAACCATTCTGGTGCCGGTGGTTGGTAACACGTTGAGTGAGCCGGATAGAACGTTCCTCGTGCGCATGACCGGTGCCACGGTGGTGGGTATTTCCGATGAT
>CAZISU010000172.1:0-9026 GCA_964541935.1 uncultured Planctomycetaceae bacterium
CACTCGACCAGTTCGCCGTCGGAGAGTTCCAACAACAATTTCTCGGTACCATCGTCGGCCGAGCGATGGGTTTTAATCGTGCTGGTAAGTATGCGGCACTCCTCGCCCAAACGGCGTCGCAAATCCAGTGGCAGGTCGGTCATCTGGTCGAACGCCACGGCCCGCCCCTCGAAAACCCAGCGCATCACCTGCCCGGCGCGAAACTTGGGCAAGCCACGTTCGACGAGCCAGTCGCGCCATTGCTGGTTGGTAAGATCGAGGATGTCGAGCACGTTTATTCCTGTTCGGCCGGTTGTTCGACTGGCTGTTCGTCTTGGATGTAGGTCCGTTCGCGATAGTTGGCGGCCACGCCCACAAAGCCCACGGCGAAGACAAACATCAGGCCCACGAAGAACCAGTAGTAGGCGGCGCCTTCAAGTTTGTTGGTGCCATCGGGGTTCTGGATGAAGTAGTTTACCGCGGCTGTAATCACGTTTCCGAGCGTGACCGACAAAAGGTACAAGCCCATTACAAACGACTTAATCTTTTTCGGGGCCTGGGTGTAGGAGAATTCCAGGCAGGTGATCGAGACCATGACTTCGGCGGCCGTAATCACCACGTATGCCACGAAATGCCAGACCATGTGTGGCGTTTCGCCGGCCGTGATCCGCATTTCCAGCCAGGCCGGGATTGCAAAAGCAAGGGCCGCGAGGAACATGCCCACCGAAATCTTTCGTAGCGGAGTTACACGCACGAAACGTCCGGCCAGCGGATAGATTATATATGAAAAGATGGGAATCAGAACCATCACCAGGATGGGATTGATGGTTTGCAGTTGCGAAGGCAACCACTCACGGCCGAACCAATTCAGGTCCATCGATTTGGCTTGTAAGACCCAGGCCGACGAGGTTTGGTCGAACAACGTCCAGAACACGGCCACGAACACAAAGATAACAGACAGCCGGGCAATTGCCAGCAGCCCCTCTTTGCTGAAAGTCTCGTCGAAAAACTTCATGCCGGCCGGCGGGATGTGGACGTATTTCCAACGTCCCAGCCAGAAGCAAAGCGTGGCTATGCCCATCAACACGCCGGGGACGCCGAAGGCCCATTTTGGCCCGTAATCCGGATGGTGCAACAACCAAGGCGTCAGCAACGTCGACGCGCAGGAGCCGAGATTGATGGAAAAGTAGAACCAGCCGAACACCTTGCTCAAGAGATGGCTGTTGGACGGCCCGAACTGGTCGCCAACGTTTGCCGAAACACACGATTTGATACCACCGGCCCCAAGTGTGATCAGAAAAAGGCCCGCGAATAGTCCTATGCGTGTTTCGTCGATGGCTAAAGTGGCGTGCCCCAAACAATACACCAGTGAGAGGCAAATAATCGTACGATACTTACCCCAAAAAACGTCGGCCAAAATAGCCCCCAGGACCGGGAAGAAGTAGACGCCGGCGGAGAATAGATGGAAGACAGTTTTTGCCTCCTCGTCCGACATTACATCCGGTTGCCCGTATGGGTCCAACAGGTACTGCGTCATGAATACGACCAATACCGCTCTCATGCCGTAGAACGAGAACCGTTCAGCCGCTTCGTTACCGACGATGAATGGGACGCCCGGGGGCATGCCTTTGGTAGGAGTCGGGGCGGTGGCGTATTTTTTTCGCATTATTGTATTCTTGCGGGGACTAGAGTTTTAGATTGTGGATATGAATGGCACAGATATTTATTTTCAATCGGAATACTAAGCGCGAAACGCAAGCGAAGGGAGAAGCAAGAAGTGCGTCGCGACTCCCTTCGCTTGCGTTTCGCGCTTAGTATGGGTGCATAATGCAAAACATTGGTGCTGTCTGGTCTTGGTGCCGGGTTATAACCCGGCCTACTCATCATTCCAGCCCGGCGATAAATTCATCGACGGTCATTGCCCCACCCAGGATCGGGTAGATTTCCCGCTCGACGTATTCCTGGTTGGCCTGGCTGGCGGCGGCCGTGGCGTCGCGGATGATTCTTACATTGTAACCGCGATCGTAGGCGCTGCGGGATGTGGCTTCGACACAAACGTTGCTGAGGAACCCGGCCGTGGCTACGTTACGGATGTTGTGCTCTATGAGAATCTCTTCGAGTCGGGTGTTGGTGAACCCGCTCAGCGCGTGCTTACCCTGGAGAACCGGCTCGCCCCGGGCCTGCTTCATCTCCTCGATCCACTCTACACCCCACCCACCCGGGTGTAGAGCGCCGCTCTCGCCAGCTCCACCAATCAGACCGCAAACGCACTTCTCGTCGACCCATTTGGCGTCGTAAACAAACGGGCAGAAGACCAGCAGGCAGCCTTTTTCGCGAGCATGTTCGGCCAAACGGATGCCGTTGGCAATCGTATCCTGACGGACAAGCTCGTCTTTAACCAGTTCGTATAGAGCCCCGTTTTCTTTGCAGAAATCGTTCTGGAACTCGATCAGCACAACGGCCGTTTCGGCGGCTTTCATGGGATTTTTCTCCGTAAAATACTAAGCTCGCAGCGTAAGGCAAGTCAGCATCTTTGCCCGTGGAGCTGTTCAGGTCAACCCATGCTTTTCATGGCGGTCGAGCACATGACGTAAGTGCTTTCACAGAAAACACTTGCAAGGCAATCGTGATATGCGACGCAAAATGGCACGGACCATACAATATGCGCAGACCAAGAACAAGCCACCCAAGCGGATACGGGCTGGTCTACCCCAACGCCCCGCCCGCTGAATACCCTCAAGTCGCCCAGTTTATCCAGGATTTCAATTTACCCAAGATTGCGGCGAAGCAGTTGAACAAAAACGTGAATAGAGTCATAGTTAAGGATTCAGGCGTGATGGATGCGTTTTATCTAATCCGCCTCGGATTTACCCCGTTCGCGTCGAGCCAAGACCGGTCCGGCGACGACCCTACCGACGATGGAGGGAACACCCCCTCCTTATAAAAGGATTCTGCAGTGCAACGGTTCATGCTTCGGTCCAAAATCCATCGGGCCACGCTAACCCAAACGGACCTCAACTACGAGGGTAGCATTACTATCGATCGAGACTTGCTCGAGGCGGCCGAGATGCTGCCCGGCGAACAGGTCCACGTGCTTAACCTCAACAACGGCGCGCGGCTGGAGACCTACACAATCGAAGGTCAGGCCGGCTCCGGTACAATGCTGCTAAACGGCCCCGCAGCAAGACTGGGCGTGCCCGGCGATTTGATTATTGTAATCGCCTACGGGCTGGTCAACGATGAAGAAGCCAAGACGCTTCAGCCCAAGGTAATTCACGTCGATGAGAATAACCGGATTGTAAAGACCGACGGTTAGTGCTGCGTAATGCTTAAAATGATGGGTAGCCCCGATAGCTTGCCTATTGGGGTGCCGCAGGCACAAGAGGAGATTGTGCCGTCCGCGCATGCCTCTTGCGGCTACGCCGCCCTGATAGACGATCTATCAGGGCTACCCTTTGCTGGACGAGCCAGCAGTGTCATCCCCTACGGTTCCTTCGCCATCGCCAGCCGGTCGCCGATGGGTGGGTGGCTGTGGAATAGCAGGACTTCCAGTCGCGGTGGGTCGGGGTCGTCTTTGTTGAGCTTGGCCAGTTTTTCGAAGGCCGAGACGAAGGCCTCGCGCAGTCCGGTTCGCTCCAGAGCGTAGCGGTCGCATTGCCGTTCGTAACGTCGCGAGATGGTGTTTTGCAAGGGCTCGATCAGGTTCGAAAGCACGGTGACGATCAGCATTACCAGCGGCAGCGTGTAGATCGGCAGTTGGGAATAATCGAATTGGCCTTCGCCGTTTGAGACCCAGGACGTCAGGATTCGATCGCATATCCAAAACCAAACCGTGCTATAAACCAGGCCGGCCAGGATCAGCTTGCGGATGTGGCGGAACACGTGGTGCCCGATCTCGTGGGCGAAGATGACTTCTATCTCGTCGAGTGAAAAATTGTTAATTACCGTGTCGCCCAAGAGCACGCGGCGCGTGCGGCCCATGCCGGCCAGCATGGCGTTGGCCTTGCTGGTTTCATCGCTTAAGCCCATACGATAGACGCCCTCGATCGACAGACCCGTGCCTTCGCTGAGCCGGGCCAGGCGGTCAGTTATCTCGGGCATATCGAGCCGTTCGATCTTATAAAACAGCGGCATGATCAGCACCGGGGCCAGTTGCCCCAAGAGAATGCTGACCGCGAAAAATGCACCCGCCGCCACCAGCCACCAGTACGCGCCGGTCAGCCAAATAACCCAATACAGCCCGACGAACATAGCCAGCCCGAAGGCCACGGCTAGGGCCATGCGTTTGACATAACGCACCAGCCAGTTGCCCAGCGTTTGGTTGCTCAGCCCGTAACGATGCTCGAGCGTGTGGCCGGAATAGAACGAGAGCGGAAAGGAGACGGCGATATGCAGCCCGATCACGATCAGAAACATGATCGCCAGGCGTAGCGTCCAGATGCTACTCAAAACGGGACAGGTATTCAGCCAGGCGTCGATGGGGCGTGCGAAAACGAAGGCCATCACCGCCAGATAGCCGATGTCGATGCCCCGGTCGAGCAGATTGCACATCAACCCCTTACGGCCGTACTCGCGAGCTTCGTGCAATTGCCCGGCGGTCAGGCCGGCCGATTGCGACGACGGTTCGGTTTCGGTTGCCGCGGGTTCCGGTTGCGACGATGGCAAGGGTTGTTGCGGTTCGGTCAAGGGACTTTTCCTTGTGGATTGAAAATGGACGCGGTCTCAGTTTCAGTTTAGCATTTTGTCCTTAACCGCGTCGAGATCGACCCCTAACGTGAGGCGGGCGATTTGTGCCAGGCTGGCCGCGTCGGCGCTAACGTGTACGGTACGATGGTGGTGCGTTAACGACTCGTCGGTCGCAAGCGGCACGGCCGGCGAGAGCGATTCGATTTCGTAGAACGCGCCGAACCCTTCCGCGCCAGGCGCGGCGGGACCGTCGTTATAGGCGTTGGCCACGTCGCCCACAAACGGCTCGGCCATGTTGGGGTCCCAAGCGTTGTTCATGTAGTCGCAAGCCGCCGGGTCGTCGGGCATGCTGAACGAGGCCAGCGTGAGCGTACCGCCGCGGAAATCTATCGCGCCGAGCACGTTGCGAGCGCGGTGTTGCGAGGTGCCGATTTTGGCGCGAAATTTACTGTCGGCTCGAAACAGCACGGCCTCGGGCGTTACCACCAGACGCTCGGGCGGCACGGGGCCGAAATAGTCGCTGGTTACGACCGGGCCCAGTTGCGACTCGTCGCCCGGCTTGTAGGGCACGATAATCACCGCCTCGGGGCCGCCGTTGAGCATGCTGAGCATCCACATCGAAACCAACCCCTTTTCGCGCTGCATGGCCGCACCGCGGTTGGTGATGGTGTTAATGGTTTCGTAGGCCACAATTTCAACCGCTTCGCAGTCCAGCAACTCGACCGCCTCGCTACCGAAACAGTCTTGCAAGTCGCTGCGGCCCAAGAGGCGGACTTCGCGCGAGACGTGCAGATCGAACTGCGTGCCAGCCGTGTTTTGCAACTCCATCGAGCGGGCCATCTTGCACGATGCCGTGCCGTCGCCCGACTGTGCGAGCACTTCGTAGACGCCTTCGTTGATGGCCGGCGGGGTGTACCAGTTGTCGATCGTCTGTTCAACGCCCGGCTTGAACCAGAGGCTGAACGGCCCGCCCTCGGGCGAAAGCCACATGCGGTCCTCGGCGCCGTGGTTGCTGAAACGCGGGTCGGGCTTGCCGGCTTCGATGAAAGCCCGGTTGATAAAGCCGAAACTTTCGCCCTCGGGGCCACCGCAGGTCGAGGTCATGACCCGCCCCTGAAACTCGGGGCAAATTGCCACCCTCGCGCCACGGTCGTTGGCCAGTTCGATAACTCGTGTATGTTTGGCGAGGAACTCGCGTGCTTCTTGATAAGACATGGATATTCCTTTTCTTGATTCGATTATGATTTACCAAAGCGGGTAGCCCCGATAGCTTGTCTATCGGGGTGCCGAAGGCACAAGAGGGATCGCGATGATCCCACATGCCTCTTGCGGCTGCGCCGCCCCGATAGACAAGCTATCGGGGCTACCCGCTATCGCGATCTCCGCTTTTTCTTCGGTTTACTGCGCGACGTTCCGCCGAGCGATTCCACTTTCGACATCACCAGCTTTGCATTGGCCGTGTCGATCTTGAAGGTAAAGTGCTTGAAAAAGCTGAGGCCCAACAGCGGCGCGGCGTGAGTGAGTTCCTGGGGCATGACGGCGCACTCTACGTTTTCCACGGTGAACTTGCCTACGCGGACCTTGTCGGCCATCTTGCGAGTGGCCGTAATAATCCGCCCGTCGGCCAACGAAACTTGCATCCTCTGGTCGCTGGGTTTGGGCGTCATGCCAATGGCGGCCGCCATTTCCCAAGGCAGCGATATGATCGACGCGCCGGTATCGATGGCCATGATTTGCATCTTGCCGTCGTTGAAGACCACGGGCACGATCCAGAGGTTGCCGCTGCCCTTACGGAGTTCGATCGATTCGGATAATACAGTGTCTTCGATCTTTTTGAGCTTCCGCCCCAGGCTGGCGAAGGTCAAACCGGGCCCCAACTTGCAGGGCTTATCGACGGTTTTGTTGAAAGCCTCTATAGCACGGGAAACATCGCTATCTAATTTGAGATCCGCATACTTCTCGGCCGCCTGATCGTAGAGCTTTCGCGCCGCGAGCAGTTTTTCCACATATTCGGCCTGCAGCGTCTCGTGGGCGGCGCGTACTTTCTTGGCCTCCTTTTCGCTGCTGTCGTCCTGTTGCATCAAACCGATGCGGTCGCCCAACTCGTTCGATGTGTTCACAAGTTGGTTATAAACTTTGGCAGAGGATGCGCGAGCGATTCGCGCTCGTAGTTCTCGACGTTGCTGCAGGTATTTGATCGTCAGTTGTCGTTTCTTATCGATCTGCTCGTCGGCGTCGGTCAGTTTGCGTTGTGATTCGCGCAGCTTCTTTTTGAGCAATTCAACCTCGCGCAGGCTGCGTTTGACCTCGACTTCGTCGGGCAGCGAAAAATATGAGCCCAGCTTGCGCAGGCCCTTCTTATCGAGCACTTTCTTGGCACCGTCGGCTGCCGAGTTGTCTTTGGCGAGAGCCGTCGGCATCTCAACAAAAAAGCACAAGCAAACTGCCGCGAAAATCACCGATACCGAAAAATCCACTCGTTTCATTGGTTTAATCCTATGCAAGGGATGAAAAGTGTATCTGACCGAAATGTCCCAAAAATTGAAACGGCGACTCGACTTAGGCCGGGATCTGAGGCCAAGGCCGCATCTTCTAATCATAACAGGCCAGCCCAGGTTAACAAACCATTGCTACGAGCTGTCTGTCGAAAGTGGTTGTATTGCTATCTCCGATACCGAGGGCCCTGTCATGGAATAGTTTCGTATCCTACTCGTCTCGCGCCGACGTAGGCTACAAATCCTATGGAAGCTGCGGTATTTAAGTTGACGAATCCCCCATAAATACACACGATTTTTTTGCTTTTCGGACGTCGCCAGGACTCTAAAAGCCAAAGTGTCCAGAAACGCCAGAGGCACGATAAAACGAGGGGTTTTCCCAGCCATGGGGGTATGGTCATGTAAAAAGGGGTTACTCTAAGAGATTCTTCACAAACCCTATGCGGGCAAGGCCTTGAGGTGAGTTTTCGGGAAGTCATTGACCGAGTGAAAGATCTGGGTACACTTTGACGATCTCATCTGTATGTTGTGGTTTAAGGCAGGGGCACCTACAATATATTGGTGTTGCACGCTTCTTGCAGACTCCTTATTCAGAGGGGGTATCGCAAGGCGAGGTTGGAAAAAACGGGACTCCCTGTTGACACCAACTGCAAAAGATCCGATGATATAAACATGTACTAACGTATAGTAAGCGGTATGGATACCCATACATGACGCTGGGAAGGAACCGGGTAATGGATCGCGGTCTGGAAAGAGATAATGCTAACGTAGGCAATAGTAGTGTAGTAGCAGCGACCGAGCGACGCGAGGAGGATGTTGCAACCAGACTGCCTATTGAAGGCCTGAGGATTGGCAAAGTGTTTTGTCCGCAAGACGTATCGGACCCCTTTGAAACGGTCCAGTGGGATCTCCGCACAGCGTCCATCAAGGGCGAGGGCGGCGAGGTGCTATTCGAGCAGACCGAATGCGAGATTCCCGCGTCTTGGAGCCAATTGGCCACCAACGTCGTCGCCAGCAAGTATCTCTATGGCGAAAATGGCACTTCCGAGCGAGAAACTGGCGTTCGCCAACTCATTCACCGTGTCAGCCGCACGATTACCGATTGGGGCATTTCCGACGGATATTTCGCTACGCCCGAAGACGGCGAAAACTTCTATCGCGATCTGACTTGGCTGTGTCTGCACCAACACGCCTCGTTCAACTCGCCTGTCTGGTTCAACGTGGGGTTGTATCACCAATACGGCGTCAAGGGCGCGGCCTGCAACTGGCATTGGGATAAAGAATCCGAACAGGTTTCGCAGCCGGAGAATCCTTACGAATATCCGCAGGCCTCGGCATGCTTCATCCAGAGCGTGCAGGACAGCATGGAAGACATCATGGAGTTGGCCCGTAGCGAGGCCATGCTCTTCAAGTTCGGCTCGGGCACGGGCACGGACCTTTCCACGTTGCGTTCGCACCGCGAGAAGCTGGCCGGCGGCGGCAAGCCTTCGGGTCCGTTATCGTTCATGCGTGTTTACGACCAGATCGCGGCCGTGGTCAAAAGCGGCGGCAAGACGCGTCGCGCGGCCAAGATGCAGTCACTGAAGATCTGGCACCCCGACGTACTGGAGTTCATCGAATGCAAGGGCAAGGAGGAAGAGAAGGCCCGTCTGCTGATGGGAGAAGGCTACAGCTACGACGACGCCTACAGTTCGATCCTCTTCCAGAACGCCAACCTTTCTGTCCGCTTGTCCGACGATTTCATGGCCGCCGTCGAGGAGGATAAATCGTGGACCACGCGTTGGGTCACCGACGAGACCAAGGAAGGCCCGACTTTCAAGGCCAAAGAAGTCATGGAGAAGCTCTCCGCCTCGGCCTGGGGTTGCG
>CAZISU010000173.1:0-8966 GCA_964541935.1 uncultured Planctomycetaceae bacterium
AGTAGAGCGTATCGAGCCCCTGGCCCGGCAGCAGGCGGAAATCCTCGGCGCTGTTGATACCGGCCGGAAACGGCGACACCACCGCGCCTGGATCCTTATGCCGCACGGTGTAGCCGGTCGTCAGCGAGGTGTACAAGGCCGTATAGCGGGTCACGTGCGCGCGTGGCAGGCCGCCCTGCAACTCGATCACCGATAGTTCCGAAACCGAGCGTGCAAAACCGATGTCCAACTGCGCCAGCCGAATCACGGCCAGCGTGCAGCCGATGGCGATAATGGGCGCCGCCGCCCAGGCCCATTCCACCCGTCCCAAAGCACCAAACACAGCCCAATTCAACGGCACCAGGATCAAAAGGTACAGGCCCACGACCCAGACCACGAACATGCGGCCGGGGATCTCCACCCGCGCGGCATTTTGCAAAGCCCCACGCGCCTGGGTCGCCGCTGGGCAGAAATTCCGCCAGGCGGCCATGCCGCTACCCACCGCACCCGAATCATCCAACGGAGTGGGCGCGTTTTTCCCGTAATCTATAACCGTATCCGCACCTGTCACGTCAGGTGCCTGACGAAGATCCGCGGCATAATCGTCCAGCTTGATGTCCGTGTCGCGTGTGAAGTAGCGCAGCCCACAGGTCAAAGCGGCGTCGAACGCGTGTGGCCTGCCACGCGACGTTCCAGTCGATTCGGCCGCCCACAGCAACTCGGTTTCACCAATTTCATTTACCGTATATTGACGCGGCAGCCGACGCAGCAAACAGGAGTTCAGCAACCCGTCAAAACCTTGCCAGGTCGTCAAATCGCGGTCGCTCAGCCGTATGGCCGAAACCACCACGCGGCCGCGACCCACGCGCCGTTCGGCAAACAGCTTTCCCACACCGGGCAGGAACCGCGATTTGCCGGCCAGTTTCAGCTTCACGCCCGTCCACTCGCCGCTGGGCGTCAGCTTGCCATGCGGCGGCAAGGTGAAGTTGGCGTTGAGTTCATCGAAGTCGGCCACCTTCAAGTCCCAATTTCCACCGTCGGTCGCCGGCAGGTAGTCGGACAGGAAACTATCGCGCAAGCCGTCGAGCGTGGCCGGCCCGCTCACAATCAACTGCCCGCCCCAATGCAACCAATCGACCAGCGCCGTTTGCTGCTGGGGCGAAAGCGACTCCGGGGCGACGTCGTCCCACAGCACATAGGCGATGCTCGTCCAAAACAGGGCCTCGGCCGGCAACGACACGCTACGGCCAACTTTAAGCAACGACACCCGATAGTGGTTCCCATCCAGCCTGTCCATTAAATCGCGCGGCGGCTTGACCGAATCTACCGATCGCAGAAAAACGTACCGCTCCGGGGTCTGCGAAAGCACGGCAAAATGATACTGATACGAAGGCATGCGGGCTAGCGGCCAGGACGACTCGAATCGTTTCCCGCCACGGCCCGAAATCCGATACGTGGCGGTGACCGATTTCGGCTGCGTCGCGGTGGGCTGCGAGAGGGCCGCCTGCAGGTTCTGCCCTCGGCCGATAGGGTCACGCTTTTGCACGGGCACGAAAAGCATCGAATTCAAAACCTTCTGCTGCCCCTTGGGCAAGGCCACGTCGCGGGATTCGACCAGCGAATATGGCAAGCCCTGCAAGGGGATCTCTTGCCCGTCCCGGTCGGCCAGACTGACCTGTAACTGTCCCACCACATCGAAGTTATTCGCCTTGGCGTCGAGCGTCACGCTCGTCCAATGCCCCGGCTTGTACCAGCAAAGGGCCGTCTCGTGATCGCTAGGCACGGGCGCCGGCTGCTTGACGTCGTAGTTTGGCTTGGGCTTAGTCTTTTTTTTCTTCTTCTCCTCGGCGGCCTTCTTTTCCTCGTCCGTCGCCTGGCGACATCCGCTACAGCCGGGCAGCCCGCCCAAAAGAATCGCGAAGAGAATCAACAAGAACAGCGACCGAGCAACCGGCGACCGCCGGTCGCGATGCATATCAGAAAAGCAATTTCTAGAAGAGTAGCTATGCAATGTTGCCCTCTAATCTGGTCCTGTTCCTCCACCGTTGAGTTTACACTCTCGCTCTCGCTGAGAAAAGAGCCTGACAAGTCATATTTCACTAAATCGAGCGGATATCTAGCGATTAGCAATCCAGAAAGACAACACCCCCCGGGGGGTGTTAAGTAAGATCAGGGCCTTTTTGTAGGGTGCGTCCGCGACGCACCAAGGCTGTGGGCTGTGGGCTTTGAGCTTTGAGCTATGCTATGGGCCTTGAGCTATGGCAACTCAGAGCCGCTGGGTGAGCGCTCACGGCACACAACTCACAGCCCATAGCCCAGCTCAATCACACCAACGCATCAACCGACTCAAGCGTGATCTGCGACACCGTCCACTCACGCACGTCCTGGCCTTCCACCGCGACGATCTCCAGGTCGGGATGCAGCGACAGGTCGATTTCTTCAAAGGCCGGATTCTTAACGGCCTCGCCGTTGGGACGTCGCAGACATTGCACTTTGGGGCTAACCGGAAACTCGGAGTTGAAGTCGACGACCGCCGCGCTGCTTTTATCAGACAGCTCGACAACCTGGCCGATCGGAAACGGCGGCACGGTGCTGTAGAAAGCCTTTTCGACCACCGGATCGAAAAACCCCCGGCAATATGTCCGCATCTCGTGCAGCACGCGGACCGGTAACTTCGCCCCGCTGTAGCAACGCTTGCTGGTTGCCGCGTCGTAAATATCGGCCATCGTGGCGATCCGCGAGAAAATCGGAATCTGCCGGTCGCTCAAGGGCGAAAACTCATCGCCCGAGACCGAGTCGATCCGTGCGGGATAGCCCTTCCCATCCCAACGCTGGTGATGGTTCAGTACGATCTGTGACGCCGTGGCCGGGATTCGCCCCTTCACCAACTCGTAGCCATAGGTCGTATGGCGCCGCATCTCGTCCATCTCATCGGCGGTCAAGCGGCCGGGCTTGTTCAAAATCTCTTTCGGAACTTTTATTTTTCCCACATCGTGTAACAGGCACCCCAGCCCGAGAAAATGCAACTCTTTCGCTTCCCGTGCCGTCTTACAACGACGCTCGTCGATTAAATACCGATCGAGATTCATACCCACCAGCAACGCCAGATAGGAAATATTGGCCGAATGGGACATCAAATAGTCGTCGAACGCATCCAGCTTTTGCAAAAGAATATTGCTGCCCGAACTTTGCTTGAGGTAGCTGAAAAAACTGCTGATTGAAGTTTGAAACTGCGAGAACTCCATCCGCGCCGTGACGTCCCGCATCAGACTCTCGAAGTTCTGTCGCACGCCGATATAGATCTCGCGCTGATGCTCGCCCAGATCCTCGTCGATAATGTCTTCCAAAAACTCCAGCCCGCGATGCCGCACCCAGACCTCGAGTATCCCCAACTGCTGCAAGCGCGGAATGAGATCCAGCGGAATCTCGCGGTCCCGCTGCAGCAGAAATCGGTATGGATCGTTTGGCATCGGAATCGGTCGGGCAAGATACATGCCCGGCTGAATCTTCTGCACCGGCACTCGAAGCATCTCAGATACGAATCTCGAAAGGCAAAACTAACTGTTTCACTACGGAAAGAACAGTGAAAACTATTAGTAAAGAGTAGCTTGAAAATGTTTCATGTCCGTAGCTCAAACGGGGTGTTTCGCTAAACATTCACAGCACGAAACCATCCGGTTGTAGCGGTTACGCGGACTCCGCCAGGAACCTTTCAATTGTGTTTAAACATCGCACAAATTGCTCGGTCTTTCATCTCCACACAAAGAATGCAAAACCCCCCGGAGCGGCCGAGACCTTTCCGAGGGGTTTGTTATTCAAATAATCTTGTATTAGTAGCCCTTGTCCCAGTCCACTTCTATGCTTTGGGCGATTGTTTCGGATACCCAAACGTTTGACTCAACCAGTTGTATGATGGAGTCGGGAACGAGCGGGGTGACCGGTCCGAAGAGGGCCAGGCGGGCGATGAGGCGCTGCCATGAGGTGGCCGTGCCGTTGACTCCAATGCTGTAGAGTCCGATGCGGTTCTTGGCCTGCAAGAATTGGGCCGGGCCGATCGTGGCCGCCTTGGGCGGAACGGCCGCAATGTCGCCGCTGGAGCCGAAACTGCCGTGCAGCGAGTTTTGCGCCAAGGTGAAGGGGCTGAGGGTTACGATGCTCGGGCCCATTTGCTTGAATTCTTCCAGATCCTTGGGAACCTCGGGGGCGTCCGGCTCGACGAAGGCCAGATGGCCCGTCCAGCCGGGACCGCTATGACAGATATCCGCGCCGCCCAAGTCCGTCAGCATTTTGCCGTAGTCCCGGAAGTTCTCGTTGGTCAGCCCAACCATTTGGTTTTCCGGCGGGCGCAACTTCGAATCCAGCTTGGAATAGAAATACTTCTTCAGAGAATGCGTGAAACCCAGCGGCCAGGTTTCCGGAGCGATGACTCCATCTTCGTTGGCATACTCGTCCATGTTAAATGTGTAGAGATTTTTGCAGTCGACTTTGTCGCGATTGAGCATGTAGGCGACTTTTTCATAAAGCGGCCAGGGTTGCGGCAAAATCATGACCAGCTTTTCGCCGGCTTCCATCGCATGCTTGATGCGAAAATAGACATCCATCATGAAGAAGAACCAAACGTCAAAATCTTTCATGACCTTGACGTCGAGTTTCTTGTTAGGATGGTTCAAAAAATCGTCACGCGTAATTTTCCGAGCGGCATCCAAGGCTGCTTCATCGCGAAACGGGACATAAGGCGAGGGGGAATATCGAAAGTCAGACATCACAAAGGCTCCTGAATTGATGTGTCGGTTGATCCGCAATGCACACGAAACAGATCCAGCGTTTCACGGACACTGGCCGAAGAACACACCATTATAACAGCGACCATACCGAATGAAAACTGTGAGAAAATAATGAAACAATAAGACCATTGCAGTACCATTACCCTCGCAATCTCAAGCATAATGCCCAACAACCCGCGACAAATAAAAAACCCCCAGATCGGCCGAAACCGGTCTGAGGGCTTTTTAGAATTTTGCATCTACTTGGATTCAAATCTAGTGGCTGCAGCCATTGTTGAAGTCCAACATCCACCATCCGTCATCCCACTCGAGCGTGACTTTTCGCCATCCCAAAGGAACTTGTGGATACGGATAGAACGGTCCAATGTAAGGCCAGCAGGTGGGCGAATACTGCTTTGGATAGGTTACCGCCGCGTAGTTCGGATAAGCCGCATAGCTGGGCCAAGCGTAGTTCGGCACATTCGGCTGGTCGTAACGAGCCGGGGTGATGCCGGCGGACCCGCTGACGGGCATGGCATTTCCATAGCCTTGCATTTGGCCTTGCATTTGACCTTGGGCCGGCATCTGCCGCGGTGGACAGGGCTGAGCGTAGGCAACCGGAATCGGCCGGTTCGACCGAATCATCTGCTGCTGCATCATCTGCTGTTGCCGAACCATCTGCTGCTGCGGCATCATTTGTTGCTGGCGAGCCATCTGCTGTTGCCGAACCGGTTGCTGCATCATACGCTGCGGAGCAACTTGCGGCTCTTCTTCCAGAGCGGATACCGTTTGCACGGGCGCCGCCGTGTAGGAACTGGGGACCTGGCTTGCTTGCACAAGCGGACCGGATTTCGCGTCGACCACTTCCTGCAAACGCAGGGCCGGATGCGAAGCCTTGCCCGAATAGCGTTGCGATACGGTGCGTTGGCCGACAGCGGGCGAAAGTTTTTCCGGTGCCATCGAGCCGCCCGGAACTCTCAGAGTCAGCGTCGATTTGAGCGTTTCGACCAAGGTCTTCTTGGCCACCGACTTCTTAGTCGCCTTTTTCGATCCCTCTAGCACGGACGAATCGACCGTGAGGTTGTTAACGACGCGGTCGACGCCTTGCGTCTTCGCAACAACTCGAAGAACCTCTTTTACCTGTTCGGGGCTGCTCACACGGCCTTTCAGCCAGGCGGTTCCGTCCTGGAACTTCACGCCAATACGATAGTGATGCAGTTGGGCCCCTTTGCGTAGGCTAGCCGCGATTTCTTCGGCAACTTCCTGATTAGAGGCTATTGCCCAAAGCGGGAAAAGAATAGTGGTTGCGGCCACCACCAGCCCAATGTAAAAACGTCGCATGCCTTCCCTCCTGTTAAGATCTCTCCGGCGGCGGGTCACCGCCAAAGAACAGCGTTGTTTACTTGCTAACACACAAGCACAGTAACAAGAACACGAGCTGGGAGGGCGGAGCACGAACGCGTGCCCGAATCGGAATGTCGCGTGGTTCCCCCCTGCGCAACTTCCGTGTTCACTGTTTACTGTCCGAATATAGACTTCGGTTCTGGATTGTGCCGAAAGAAAGCTTTTTTCCGATTTTAGCGATACTCGCGGTCGTAAGACGTGAACCAGAAGGCAAGATTTCACCGTAAACCATTACAGAAAAACAATTTACGGTTACAACCACATTTCCCCACTAATTCCAGAGCTTTCCACCCATAAGCATGGTCGTTTCCGCATAATCGCTGCCATCGATATCATCAAACGGCAATTTCCTTGGCCGGACCACAGTCATACAGGGCAACCACGACCATGATCGAGAGCGTCGCACCACACGTCAGCCACGCTCCGGGCCCCAACGACATCGACCCAATCGTCGTCAAGCCCACCAATGCCAGGCAGAAGATAAAGAAACACTGGCAACGCCCCTCGCCGGGAGAACCATCGCCCAGTCGCGAAAGCAGAGCACTAAAAAGCCCAAGCATCTGAACGCAGATTATCGTCCAAAGCACAATCGAGGGGTACAAGTCGTTCACGTCGGATAGCTCCTGATTCCATTCGGGAGGCTTGTGTTTCAAGGACCGATCAAAAATTGGCCGGCTGCCGCATTGTTAAACTCACGGGTAAGTTTAACGGTTGGGCAAACTGCGATTACCGTGCCAAAGCCTTCAAATCGGTTTCGCATCCGTGCTCCAAGCTTCGCAGCGTCATGCCATGCAAAGCTTTACGATGCTTTCAGCGAACCTGGCCGGGAAGGCCCGTTGCGTCAGCCATCTCAAACAGTCTATCCCACTTTGCAAATTTTACAAACCCGGATCTACAACCCGACTTGTCTCGCCATCGTGCCCACCCCAGACTACCGGCTGAGCATCACGCAGACTGTGTGCCACACGGGATCACCAAGTCACCATCTACCCCCGTCGTCGCAAATCGCCCAGGCGACCTATTTCTCGAAAGCCAACGCGATTGCCGCATCCGATACCCGTCCATAAATCCAAAGCCGTTCGCCATTGCGCAACGCAATCGTTTCGCCACCATGCTGCTGCTCGACACCTTTAACGACCTTCAATCCCGGCGGCAGGCTCAGCCGATAGCGACCGCTCGGCCCGTCGAAGCGATATTCCCAGACGCCCTGCACTCGATTGAACATCCGCCCCGTCACTTTTGTTTCTTTTTGTGAATCCGCATTCTCAACAACCTTGACCACAAGCATCGGTCGCTCGACCGCGGCCACATAGCGGATATCGGTGGCAAATCGCCCGGCCGACAGATTCAAGCTCGTCATACCGTCAGCACTGTTCACCGGCAGTTTCTCTTGGCCGCAATGCACTTGCAGCGGATCTTTTGCAACTGCCACCCGCGCAACAACCGCCGGCCCGTCGCTGCTGAGCCGCAATCCGTGCTTGTCACTCGAACAAACGGCCGTGAGCCTGGCAGGCTTGATCGCTTCCTTGGTATCGCCCACGGCGGGCGGCTCGACCAGAAGCCGTCGGCGCCCATCGACGCTAAGCCGCGAAGCGTCAACCGCCAACCAATCAACCTCAGCCTGCTTGTCGGCCCCCGAAGAACGAATCGACGAACGAATCGCCACAATCCGCGCGTCACTCTCGACCCGCGGCGTTTCAATGCCTTTTGGACCGTAAAGAATCGTGTATTCCACATCGCCGTCGCTCCAAGCAACTCCGCTGCACCCGTCAAAAGAAACCTTGCGCAACTCGGGCGGCGTCTGCTCGGCCTCGTGCGTTTGCATCACCACGATGAAAGCTGACGAGGCAGTCTTTTCCGTCGTCGCGGTAAGGTGCCACTGGTTAGCTTTCCCGTTCTCGGGCGGAGGCGTAAACTGATCTGTCTGCGTGAAGCTCAAGCCCTGCGGTTCAATAAAACTCGCCCGCAGTGCTGCCTTGTTACGTCGAATTCGCACTTCCTGCTTGTCGCCGTCGATTTGCATCTTTTCCAAAGCGTGCAGGTTCCACTCAAAACTCACCGCTTTGGCCGCGGCCAGTTCGTCTATAATCACGAACGTTCCGCGGCGGATGTGAATCACATGCCGCAAAGCTTGCTGCAGCCGCCCGCCATAGGCTTCGGTGGCATCACCCCGGGCGTAGTCGAATTGCCGATTGGTGAGAAAGCGGTCGATGCGACCGCGCGATTTGGCCGAACGCCGGGTTTGCCCCTGCCCGCCGTCGAAGGTGATACAGTTCTTCGCCTTCGTCGAACGCGTCCAGTGGTGATGATGCGGCGAACTGTACCAGGGATAATAGCCGCTGGCAATCGCCAACGACTCACCATATGCCTCGATTGCAAAGGCGTTCTGGTCGGAATGACCGTGGCTAACCGACCCCAGCGGACTGGATCTCATTACCAGATACGCGTTGCCGCTCGTGTCGGCCAGTTCGTCGTGCATGGCCACCAGCCCGGCGCCGGGAAACACCCGCGCCTGCGGCAAATCGACGGGCGGCTTGGTTCGCAAGGTCCGATCCGAGAGCGCGAAGCTGATGGGCATAGTGCCCGGCCCGGAACGCACAACGTCGGCGTACCAGCGGATATAAGGATCCCACAGCAACGTGGAGAAACAATACATTAAACGTCCCGTGCCGCGGCCCGGCGGATTGTGTTGCGAATCGCCAAAGGGCGACATTTGTGCATAGGGCGGATTTGTGTAGAGCGCGTAGTAGGGTGTGTTTTGGAAAAACGGCCGGCTGGAAATCTTTTCGCCGGTGGCCTTTTCAAGCGCCGTGGAGAAAT